>DASRBU010000506.1:0-13175 GCA_035653475.1 Candidatus Dormiibacterota bacterium
TGACGGTGTCGTAGAAGAGCCGGCCCAGGTACCAGCCCGGCCGGTGCTCCACCTGCCGGCACTCCGCGTAGGCGTCCGCCCCGATCTCCAGACGGCCGACCAGGTAGGGGAGTGCTCCGCCGGCGTGCAACACCACCAGGCGGAGGTTGGGGTGGCGATCGAGGAAGCCGGTCCAGATCAGACGGGCAACGCAGAGGGTGGTGTCGAAGGGAAAGCCGACCATCGGCACCAGAGCGTGATCCTCCATGCCGTGGCTCCCGACCAGCGGCGTCATGGGATGGATCAGGACCGGGCAGCGAAGCTCGTCGGCCCGCCGCCAGAACGCCTCGAACTCGGGGTCCTCGAGCGGGCGCCCGGCCACGTTGGTGCCCACCACGACGCCGTCCAGCCCCAGCTGGAGGATGGCCCGGTCCAGCTCCTCCACCTCGGCCCCGGTGCCCAGGGGGACGCTGGCCAGACAGCGCAGGCGCCGGGCGTGGAGGGCGCGGAGGCGCGCGTATTCGTCGTTGACCAGCCGCGCCGCGGCGACCGCATCGCCGGCGTCGAAGGCGTAGACGTTGGGGGCGGTGAGCGAGAGCACCTGCAGGTCGATGCCGACCGCCTCCATCATGGCGAAGCGCCGCTCCAGATCCGTCATCGGCGGCGTCAGGGTGGCCAGCCGGGTGCCGGCCTCCTCCAGGTAGCGCCGGCCTTGGTGATCGGTGCGGATGCGGACCCCGCGGCCGCGCTCCTCGAGCAGCGCCAGATAGGCGGGGGGATAGAAGTGGTTGTGGACGTCGACGCGCATGCCCCCATCATCGCCCCCCGGGGTCCCGGGGGCCGACCCGGGGGCTCCCCGACCGGGCCGCCCACCGGCGGCGCTCGGTCGGGGAAGGGACCGGGCTAGACCGCCGGACCGGTGGCCAGGGTCACGGTCGTGTCGTGGCTGCCGCTCTGATCGACCCAGGAGACCTGCACCCGCTGGCCTGGCTTGTCCTGATGGAGGATCTGCCCCAGGGTGTCCGCCGAGTCGACGGGGTGACCGCCGACAGCGGTGATCACCGCGTAGCGGGAGATGCCCGCCCGGTCGGCCGGGCTGCCCGGGATCACGCCCAGGACGAGCGCGCCCGAGTTCACGTTCAGGCCCAGCTCGGCCGCGGTGGTCGGGTTCAGGTTGGCCACCTCCACCCCCAGGTACCCGGGCTGGCCGATGATGACGTTGGAGCTCGCCCGCCCGGCCCGGATCTGGTTCACGACGTTGATGGCGGTGTTGACCGGGATGGCGTACCCGACCTCCGTCACCTCCTGCCCCGGGCCGCTGGTGGCGCCGGCGGTGATCATGCCCACCACCTGGCCGGCGGCGTTGACCAGCGGACCGCCGGAGTCGCCCTGGCTGATGGGGGCGTCGGTCTGGATGAGGTTGCTCAGGTGCTCGGTCCCACCGCTGTCGTTGCCGACCGTGATCGAACGGTTGAGGGCCGTGATCGTTCCCTCGGTGACGGTCGGGGAGCCGCCCTGCCCGAGCGCGTTGCCGATCGCCACCACCGGCTGACCGATGGTCAGGGTGGAGGAGTCGGCCAGGGTGACGGTGGGCAGGCCGGAGACGCCGCCGACCTGGAGCAGGGCCACGTCGTCGGTGGGGTCGGCGCCCAGCACCCGGGCCGAGTGATCACCGTGGCCCGGGATCGTGACCTCGATGCTGGTCGCGCCCTGGATCACGTGGTTATTGGTGAGCACCTCCCCGGAGGAGGACACGATCATGCCCGTCCCCGCCGCTTGGGCCGCGCGCCGTCCCCCGACCGTGGCCAGCACGGTGTTGATGTCCACCACCGCCGGCTCCACCTTGTTGGCGACGGCCTGCACGTTCAGGGACCGGCCGGACTGACCGCCCTGCTGGGGCACCGTGTGGATGGGCGGTTGGGCGGCTGGGGAGAGGCTGCTGACGCCGGTTCGCCCCAGGCTCCAGCCCACGCCCAGGCCGGCGCCGAGCAGCACCAGCCCCCCCAGCACCGCGGCCAGCGCGACCCACGCCCGCCGGGGGGAGGGCCCGGGCCCTCCCCCCGCCGCCGGCCAGCCGCCGGGAGGGATGCCTCCCGTCCCCTGGCCCCAGCCCGGGTAGGCCGATCCCCCGGCTGGCCCCGGGGAAGGGTCGGGCGGGGGCGGCGGGGGCGAGCCCGGCGGCCGCCAGCCGCCGCCGGAGGTCGGCGGGGGCGGGCCGGCCGGCTGCCAGCTCGCGGGGGGCGGCGGCGAGGGCAGGGCCGGGCCGCCGCCCCGATCCCCTTCGGTGTCGCGGTCGCCGTCGGACATCGTCACTACTCCTCGCGCGCGGCGCCGCCCGGGTGCCGGGCGGCGCCAGCGGGATCAATCCGAACCATCACTATGGCAATGCTGCCCCGGAGATCTGAGAGCAACATGAGAGACGCCTTACGTTTCCATCAACACCCGCCGCCCGGCCGGCGGCTCCCTCCCCGCTCGGGCCGCGGAGCTGGCCCACCTGCCGCCGAAGGCTCTGTCGGCGGTTGAGGTCGGTCCTTCCTCCATATAGGATCGTGGCCATGTACGGGTCCCCGACGCCCGCGTCGAGGCCGACATCCGGTGAGGTCGCCGTTCCGAGCTCCGGTCTCGCCAACCCCAAGGGCGTCGCTCGTCGGTGGCCGTGAGCCCTCGACCACATCCGACCCCTGCCCTTTTCCGGCACCTACGCGCCCTGGCCCCGCCGGCGATGGGCCTGGCCGCGATCCTCGGCTTCCTGGAGGCGCTCTCCAGGCTCGGCGTCGTCGACCCTCGCAGTTTCCCCCCGATCTCGGAGGACGTCGGCGCCCTCGTCCTCCAGCTGCCCGACCTCGCCTTCTGGGAGGCGGTGGCTGCCACGCTGGAGGGTTGGGCCCTGGGCCTGGGGGTAGCGGTCGCGCTGGCGGTGCCCCTGGGAATCCTGCTCGGCAGCCTGCCGCCCGCCGATCACGCGCTTCGAGCGGTGATCGAGTTCCTGCGCCCCATCCCCTCCGTGGCCCTGATCCCCCTGGCCATCCTGCTCTACGGGCTCGGGGTGACCAGCGAGGTCTTCCTGGTGGCCTTCGCCTCCTTCTGGCCCCTGCTGATCCAGACCCTCTACGGGGTGCGAGACGTGGACCCAGTGGCGCTGGAGACCAGCCGCGCCTTCGGCGACAGCTGGCCGAGGCGCGCTGGCCGCATCGTGCTCCCCAGCGCCCTGCCCTACCTGGCCACCGGGCTGCGCATCGCCTCGGCGACCGCTCTCATCCTGGCGGTCACGGCCGAGCTGATCATCGGTTCCCCCGGCCTGGGCCGTGAGATCGAGGTCGCCCGCTCGGCCGGCGCCTACTCGCTCATGTACGGCCTGATCATCGCCACCGGGGTGCTGGGCTGGGGCCTGGACACGGTGCTGGATCGCACCGAGCGCCAGGTCCTGCACTGGCATCCCCTGCACCGCGGCGCGGAGGCGGCATCGTGAGCGACCACGACCTCGGGACCTCGGGCCGGGCCCGATGGGCCGCTCGGGGGACCTGGATCGCAGTGGAGGCCCTGATCCCCCTCCTGCTCCTGGTCGCCTGGGGCGCCTGGTCCGCCACCGCCAACAGTTTCTACTTCCCGCCCTTGACCGACATCCTGAGCAGCTTTCGCACCACCTGGCTGTTCGCTCGCTTCGGCAGCGACGTCGTCCCGAGCCTCCTTCGCCTCTTCGCTGGCTACGCGGCGGCGGTGGTGGTGGGGATACCTCTGGGCGCCCTGCTCGGCCTGTCGCCGCTCGCCCTGCGCACGACCCGACCCGTGATCGAGTTCGTGCGCTCCATCCCGCCCTCGGCGCTCATCCCCTTCGGGATCGTGGTCCTGGGGCTGGGCAACGCGATGAAGGTCTTCGTGATCGCCCTGGCCTGTCTGTTCCCCGTCCTGCTCAACACCGTCGACGGCGTCCGCGGCATCGACCCCGTCGCTCGCGAGACCAGCCGCATGTACGGGATCGGGGCGGTCGATCACGTCCGGGGCGTGGTGCTCCCAGCGGCGACGCCGCGCATCGCCGCCGGGCTGCGGACCAGCCTGGCCCTGGCCCTGACCCTGACCGTGATCACGGAGATGGCCGCCAGCACCAACGGCATCGGTTACTTCATCCTCCAGGCCCAGCGTTCGTTCCCCATCCCGGAGATGTGGTCGGGCATGCTCCTGCTGGGCCTCCTGGGCTACCTCCTCAACGCCGGCTTCGCACTCCTGGAGCGGCGCCTGCTGGCCTGGCACCGCGGTGCGCGCGGCACCGGATGACCCGCCGTGAGCGTCCCCCTGCTGGAGGTGGTTCGGCTGAGCAAGACCTACGACGCCGGGGCCCGAACCACGACCGCGCTGGGCGAGGTGTCGTTCTGGGTGGATCGGGGTGAGTTCCTGTGCATCGTCGGTCCCTCCGGGTGCGGAAAGACGACCTTGCTCAAATGCATGGCGGGCCTCCTACGGCCCTCCGCCGGGCAGGTGCGCCTGGGCCAGCGCGAGGTCGTCAGGCCCCCTCGAGAGATGGCGCTGGTCTTCCAGCAGTACGAGCGTTCCCTCTACCCCTGGATGACGGTGCGGCGGAACGTCCGTTTCCCCCTCAAGCACCGACGGCTGCCCCGCGTGGAGGCCGGGCGGCTGGTCGAGGAGGCGGTGGAGGCGGTGGGCCTGACCGAGTTCATCGACCATTACCCGTGGCAGCTGTCCGGAGGGATGCAGCAGCGGGTCGCCCTCGCCCGCGCCCTGGCCTACCGGCCCGAGATCCTGCTCATGGACGAGCCCTTCGCCTCGGTCGACGCGCAGACCAGGGCGGAGTTGGAGGACCTCGCCCTGCGCATCCGACGCGATTTCGGGATCACGGTGGTGTTCGTCACCCACGACATCGACGAGGCGATCTACCTGGGCGATCGGGTGATCGTCCTCACCCCCTCACCGGCGAGGGTGCACGAAATCGTGACCATCGACCTCCCCGAACCCCGCGACCAGCTGACCACCAAGGGCGCGCCGCGATTCATCGACCTGCGCGCCCGGCTGTACACGGCCATCGCCCGGTGGCGCCGGCCGGCCACGTCGGCGACGCCGGGGTGACATGATGAGCACGAGCCGACATCTCGCCGGAGGCGATCGAGTGAAGGGAGGACAAGGCGTGCGCTCGAGGACGCTGGGACTGCTGGCGGCCGCCCTGATGATGGCCACCGCTTGCGGCTCGGGAGGTACGTCGACGGGTGGCCTCACCACCGTCAACGTAGGCGTGATCGCGATCGTGGACTGTGCCCCGCTCTACCTCGGGATCCAGCAACACTTCTTCCAGGACCAGGGCCTCCGACTGAAGCCGCAGCTCATCCAGGGAGGCGCCGCCATCACCGCCGCCGTGCTCTCGGGCAACCTGCAGGTTGGCTTCTCCAACAACGTCTCGCTGATCATCGCCAGCTCGAAGCACCTGCCGGTGCGGATCGTCGCGGCCGGCGTACAGGCCGGCCCGAGGCCGGATCACGACTACGTGGAGCTGGTCGTGCCCTCCTCGAGCCCCATCCACAGCCTGGCCGACCTGGAGGGCAAGACGGTAGCGGTCAACAACCTGGACAACATCGGCCCGCTCTCGGTGAACGCGGCTCTGCAGAAGGCCGGCGTGGACATCGCCAAGGTCAGGTACATCGAGGTCTCGTTCCCCGACATGCAGGCGGCGCTGGAGGGGCACCGCGTGGACGCTGCCTGGGTGGTGGAGCCCTTCCTGAGCGCTCTGGAGAGCGCACCCGGGGGCGTCCGCGTGCTCTCGGTCACGCCCGCCGTCGTCGCCCCCTACTTCCCCATCTCCTCCTACTTCGTGACCCTGCCCTACCTCCAGTCTCACCGCGACCTGGTCGACCGCTTCGTCCGGGCCATGAACCACTCGCTGCAGTACGCGCAGACCCACCCCGAGGCGGTGCGCGCCGTCGTCCCCACCTACACCAAGATCCCGGCCGAGGTGGCGCAACGGATGACCCTTCCCCAATGGCGAACGGACATCGGCGCCTCTCTGATCAGGTACCAGGCGCAGCTGGCCAGGCAATATGGGTACATCCGGCAGATGCCCGACTGGAAGACGCTGTTGGGCTGACGGTGCGCGAGATGACCATGTCCCCCCGGCCCGGGGAGCCACGCCCGCGTGGCGCCCACCTGGTGGGGAGCGTGCCGCTGTCGAACTCGACCGAGGTCTTCCGGACCGTCGGCTCGATCCTGGGCCATCACCTGCGCCGGATGCCGGACGGCGAGACCGGGAGACGTCTGCGCTGGAACAGCTGGACCGCCCCCAGCTACGAGCGCGCGCCGGGGCTGGAGCTGGTCGAGCCGCCGCCCGGCAACTACACGCCCTGGAAACAGGTCCGTCTGACCATCGATCCGGACCGCCTGGTGCTGCCCCGGCTCGGCTTTGCCGACGCGGCCGTCGCCTCCTACGCCGAGTTCGCGCGGCTGAGGACGACGGGCGTCGTGCCCGAGTGGTGCCGCTTCCAGGTCTGCCTCCCCTCCCCGGTCGCCCCCATGATCGTTCTGGTCGAGGAGGGGTCGCGGGCGGCGGTGGAGCCGGCCCACCTGCGGCGGCTGTTCACCGAGCTGGACGAGATCCTGAGCGTCATCCCGCACGACCAGCTCGCCGTCCAGTGGGACGTGTGCCAGGACGTGGGGATTTGGGAGGGATACTATCCGGCCTACTTCGACGATCCCCGCGAGGGGGTGATCGAGCGGCTCGCGGCCTGCGCCGCCCGGGTGCCCGAGCCGGTGGAGTTGGGTTTCCATCTGTGCTACGGCGACTACGGCCACCGCCACTTCATGGCCCCGCGCGACCTCGCCGTGGTCACCGAGATGGCCAACCGACTCCGGGCGGCCATCGCCAGACGCATCGACTGGGTGCACGTCCCGGTCCCCGCCGACCGCGACGACGAGGCCTACTTCCGTCCCCTGGAGGGCCTGGGGCTCGACCCCGAGACCGAGCTCTACCTGGGCCTGCTCCACGAGGAGGACGGGGTCGAGGGAGCATGGCGGCGCATCCGGGCCGCCCGTGGCTTCGTCCGGGACTTCGGGGTGGCCACGGAGTGCGGGCTGGGCCGACGGCCGAGGGAGGTGGTCGAGCCCCTGCTCCACCTGCACGCGCAGGTCGCGGACCCGGTGGCCTGAGCCCATGGGTATCGCTCACCGGCCCAACCTCCACCTGACCCTGGCCGTCAACGCCTACGACCACGTGCGCGACCTGGTCTCGGGCGTGGTCCCGGTAGAGGGGGTGGACCTCACCTGTCTCCACTTCCCGGTGGAGGAGATCTTCTACCGGTTCGCCCGGTACCGCGAGTGGGACGTCTCCGAGTTCTCGCTGGCCAAGTACGCGGCGCTGCGGTCGAGGGGCGACACTTCGCTGGTCGCGATCCCGGTCTTCCCCTCTCGGATCTTCCGCCACTCGGCGATCTTCGTCCGAGAGGACGGTCCGGTGGACGATCCGCGGGCCCTAGCCGGGGGTCGCATCGGTATCCCCGAGTGGACCCAGACGGCGACGGTCTGGGTCCGCGGGCTGCTCCAGCACGAGTACGGGATCGGGCTCGAGCGCGTGTCCTGGGTGCAGGCCGGCACCAACCAGCCGGGGAGGGTGGAGGGCATCGAGCTACGGCCGCCTCCGGGGATCTCGTTGACCTCGATCCCCGACCGCACCCTCAACGACCTGCTCCTGGGAGGCGAGCTGGACGCGGTCATCGCCGCCCATCCCCCTTCCGAGTTCGAGCGGGGCACGGGCCGGCTCCGTCGTCTGTTCACCGATCCCCAGGCGGTGGAGGAGGCGTACTACCGCCGCACCGGCATCTTCCCGATCATGCACGTGGTGGCGTTGCGCTCGGAGGTGTACCGCCGCCATCCCTGGGTGGCCATGAACCTGCTCGAGGCCTTCGAGGCGGCGAAGCGGCGCAGCCTGGAACGCATCCTGGACACCAACGTCCCCCACCTCCCGGTCCCCTGGGCGGTGGCCGCCGCCGAACGCGCCCAGCGGATCTTCGGCGGTGACCCCTGGCCCTACGGCATCGAGCCCAACCTCCGGGCCCTGGAGACGTTCCTGGGCTACGCCCTCGAGCAGGGCGTGTGCGCGGGTCCGCTCGAGCCCGAGGAACTCTTCGTGCCCGAGGTCAGGACTAGGTTCCGCATCTGAGCGTCCGACCCGTGTGGCCGCAGTGCCGGGGGCACCGGCGACCGTCGGTTCCCAGCCGGCGCGGGCCGGCGATCCCGAGCCACCGGTCCCCCTCGGCCCTCGACGCGGTCGAGTCGTGAGGGCCGGATCGCGCCCGCCGCCAGCGCCGCCGTATCGGCACCGCCCTCACCACCGAATGGCCGGGTGGTCGATGCCCGTGCCGGGCGCCACCCCGAGCCGGCCACGATTGGGCCGGCTCGGACCGGCCGGTCCTGGACACGGCCCGCAGGTACCGGGGAGCGCTGGCCCTCGCTCCGGCGAGGGACGAAGGTCGGGCGCCGACGGCTCGAACTCGGCCTTCTGCCCCGGATGAGTCACCCGCGCCCGGGCCGCACTCGACCCCAGCGGGCCGCTGGCGATGGCGCCGGCGGCCACCTGCGCCCACGGGACGTCGTGGGTGCCGATCTCCGAGGGCCGGCCCGAGTCCATCCCCCCTCGGGACAGCGGCCGCCGACCGCGTCTGAGCGGGGCTGGGGTCAGTCACCGGCCGGCGTCGCAGGTTCTGTCTAAACCTCCCCCGCTCCGGCCGCGATCCGGGCGCAACCAGGGCCGAAGCTGGTCGAAAGCCGCGGCGGGGCCGCGCCGCCGGTCGACGCGGGACTCGGAGCCGTCGCGGGACATCACGAGGAGCGGCTATGGCACAACCGCTGCGTTCCGACCCCATGGACACGATCGCCCAGCTCGGACGGCACTGGGGCTGGCTGCTGGTCTTCGGCATCCTCAGCGTGCTGGCGGGGATCTTCGCCCTGGTCTGGCCCGGGGAGACCGCCTTCCTGCTCGCCACCCTGTTCGGCTGGTACCTGATCGTCACCGGTATCTTCCAGTTCGTGAGCGCGGTGGCGAGCGACGAGCGGCAGACGGGGAGCCGGATCTGGCTGGCCTTGCTGGGCGCGCTCTCCTTCTTCGTCGGCATCCTCTGCCTCCGTCACGTCTTCGCCACCATCCTGACCCTGGCGCTGCTGCTGGGCATCTTCTGGATCATCTACGGCGTGATCCACGCCTTCTCGGCAATCGCGCACCGGGAGACGGCCAACCGTGGGCTGGCCGTCCTCGCCGGCGTACTCGCGATCGTCGCCGGGATCATCGTCCTCGCCTTCCCGACCATCTCGGTGCTGGCGCTGGCCATCGTCCTGGGGATCTGGCTGATCGTCTACGGCGTCCTCATGATCGCCGCCGCCATGCGGCTGCGGCGGGCGCGACAGCAGCTGGCGGCGGCCAGACCCACACCGGCCTGACCTCTCGGCCCTTCCCATCGGCCGGGACCCCGGCGCCGCGACCGGCGAGCGCTCGGGGCGGCACCTCCACCCCTTCGATCCCAGGCCCGGACCGCCCCGAAGGCGCCCTCCCGATCGCACGCCCGGCCTCGGCCGGTGCCCCGGCGCCGGACGACGCCACCGCCCCCCGTCGGGCCGATCGTTGGCCACCCGCCGGGAAGCCGGCGGTCGACACCTTCCCACCGCCGGCTCGGGCCGGGGCCCACCCCGGCCGACCGGTGTCCGGAGACGGTCCGGGCTCGTAACCCGGGACGGTATCAGACCGGTGATCGACGTCCGTGACCCGGACGCCATTGCGCGAAGGAGGAGGTGAAGGTGTCACCGATCACGTCGAGAACGGGGACGCTGGTGCTGGCCACGGTGGCCGGGCTGGCCATCGCGGCCTGCGGAAGTGGGTCGAGCCCGTCCACCTCGTCGGCGGCCTCCAAACCCAAGCCCGCCGCCACCCTGGTCGAGACCAGGACGGCCACGGTGGACGGCAAGTCGGAGACCGTCCTCACCAACTCCAGGGGCCTCGTCCTCTACTACTTCACCCCCGATCGCGGGGGTAAGGTCACCTGCACCGGCAGCTGCGCCAGCCTCTGGCCGCCGCTCATGCTCCCCTCCGGCCAGAGCAAGCCGACCGGGCCCTCGTCCATCAGCGCCAAGCTGGGGACCGTCGCCAACCCGTCGGGCGGCACCCAGGTGACCTACAACGGGTGGCCCCTCTACACCTACGCCAAGGACACGGACCCGGGCGACGTCTACGGCCAGAACGTGGGCGGCAAGTGGTTCGTGGTCACCCCGAACACGCCCCCCGCGAGCTGATCCGACCGCCGGCGCCCACCGCTACCCCTCTCGGCGGAGCCGGCCGCCGGCGGCCGGCTCCGCCACCCTCCGGACCCAACCGCCGGCGCACCGACCCGGTGCCGCCTCATCCCCGCCCAGGGCCGTCCGCGGCGGGATCGGGGCGAGGGCGGTGCAGGCCCTCCAGAGCCGCCAGGATCACCTGGACGCAGGCCTCGCTGGGCAGCGCGGTCGAGTCCAGGACCAGGTGGTAGAGGCCCGGGTCGTCGGGCTCGCGGTCGAACAGGCGACGCAGGTAGGCCCGGTGCGCCCGGTCGGCGGCCGCCAGGCGGCGCCTGGCCGCGGCCTCCTCCAGGCCCTCCAGCCGCATGGCCCGGCGCAGGCGGCGGGACGCCGGCCCCTCCAGCCGGACCCTGAGCACGTCCGACCGGGAGAGGAGCGCCGCCGCGGCCCCGTGCCCGAGCACGACCGCGCCCGAGGAGCCGGCCAGGCGGTCGAGGGCCTCCACCACCCGGGCTCGGTAGGCCTCGACCTCCACCACCTCCCCGGAGGAGGGGAGACCTTGGATGCCGAAGAGCGGGGAGGAGGCCCCAAGCTCCGCCAGGGCCCGGCCGAAGCGGCCGTTGGCGGACGCCTCCCCCTCTTCCAGCGCCTGCTGGAGGGGGACGGCGAGGCGCTCGGCCAGGCCGGCGGGAAGGGCACGGTCGACGAACGGCACCCCCAGGCGTCGGGCCAGGGCCTGCCCGATCTCGCCTCCGCCAGCTCCGTAGGCGGCCGAGAGGGCCACCAGGGGACGCCCGGCCCCACCTCCTGACCGGGTGGGGACGGCCCGGGCGGGCGCCCCGGTGGGAGCTACCTCCTCACCGTAGACGTACCGCCGGCCGCGCAGCCAGGAGGCGCCCGCCGCCACCAGCATCATCGCCAGCGAGAAGGTGAAGGTCAGGTGCAGGCCGTCCATGAAGGGGCCGGAGATGAGCTGCGGGAAGAAGCTCGTGCCGGTGACGAGGGCCTGTCTCGTCGGCGGTAGCTGGTCGAGGGCGGGCCCGAGCAACGTGCGCATCGGGTTGATACCCAGGAAGGCGGCGAAGAGCACCCCCACCGGCGGCAGATGGGCGACGCGAGCGGCCACCCCCGCCGGCAGCCCCTGCGCGGTCAGCCCCCGGTAGAGAGCCCCGGGTAGGCTGGCGCTGAGCCCGGCGACCACGAGCGAGAAGAAGAGGCCGATGGAAAGGTTCATACCGGCGTTCTGGAAGGTGGAGCGCATGCCCGAGGCCACGCCCCGCTCGTGAGCCGGGACCGAGTTCATGATCCCGGCCGTGTTGGGCGAGGAGAACAGGCCCATGGCCAGCCCGTTGCCCAGCAGCAGGGCGGCGAAGGGAAGGTAGGGGAAGTCGGCGGGCAGGAGCAGCATGAGGCCGAAGGTGGCCGCCGCCGCCAACATGCCGCCGGTGGCGAAGGGGCGGGCGCCGAAGCGGTCGGAGAGGTAGCCGGAGACGGGGCCGGCGATGAGGAAGCCGGCGGTCATGGGCAGCATGTAGATCGCCGCCCAGAGCGGGGTCACCTCGAAGCCGAACCCGTGCAGGGGGAGCCAGATCCCCTGCAGCCAGATGATGAGCATGAACATCAGGCCGCCGCGGCCGACCGAGGCCAGCAGCCCGGCCAGGTTGCCGGCGGCGAAGGCAGGGATGCGGAACAGCCCCAGCCGGAACATGGGGTCCGGCACCCGGGTCTCGACCAGGCAGAACAGCGCCAGGAGCGCGGAGCCGCCCACCAGCTCGGCCAGGACCACCGGGTTGGTCCAGCCCATGCTGTGACCGCCGTAGGGCTGGATACCGTAGGTGATGCCGACCAGGACCGCGATCAGGCCGGCGGCGAAGAGGAGGTTGCCCCACCAGTCCATGCGCGCGCGGCGGACCACGCCGATCTCGCGCAGCCGCCAGTAGGCCCAGGCCGTCCCTGCCACCCCGACCGGCACCGAGACCAGGAAGACCAGGTGCCAGTCGACGACGGAGAGCAGCCCGCCGACGATGAGGCCGATGAACGACCCGGCGATGCCGGCCACGGAGTTGATGCCCAGGGCCATCCCGCGCTGATCGGGTGGGAAGGCGTCGGTCAGGATGGCGGTCGAGTTGGCCATCAGCAGGGCCCCTCCCACGCCCTGGAGGATGCGCAGCCCGATCAGGGCCAGGGCCGCGCTCGGCCCCTGCCAGAGGACCAGCGAGAGCCCGATCGAGGCCAGGGTGAAGACGGCGAAGCCCAGGTTGTACATGCGGACCCGGCCGAACATGTCGCCGATCCGGCCCAGGCCGACCACCAGCACGGCGGTCACCACCATGTAGCCCATCAGCATCCAGAGCAGGTAGCCGATGTTGGCCGGGGTCAGCGGGTCGAGGCCGATGCCCCGGAAGATGGCCGGCAGCGAGATGAGGACGATCGAGGAGTTGATCGTCGCCATCAGGATGCCCAGGGTGGTGTTGGAGAGCGCCACCCAGCGATAGCCGTCAGGACGTTCGGCGGCCTGCGACACCAGGGCCTCGGTCGGGTGAGCGGGCAACGACTCCGTCTGCCTCGATTCTAGATCGGGTCCTCGCTCCGGGCCGGTGAGGCCCGGGTCGTGGCCGAAGAAGGCGGTCTCGACGGCGGGCGAGCCGGACGGCCAGGTCGGGGCGCCGGCCGTGACCCGGCAGGGAGCGAGCGCCGCTTCGGGTCGTGCTGGCTGCCGTCCGGCTCGGGCCCGGGTCCCAGGGCGCCGCGCCGGTGACTCAGGCCGGCGGGGCGGTCCCCTCGTCCGCGGCGGCGCTCGCCAGCCGGTGGGCGAGCCCGGCCGTGGCCGGGTAGAGCTCCCGGTACAGGCCGTGGAGTCGCTCGTAGGCCGCCACCCGCGCCGGGTCCGGCTCCACCACCTCCGGCCGCAGGGCGACCAGGGAGCAGGCCTCCTCGAGATC
>DASRBU010000507.1:0-4184 GCA_035653475.1 Candidatus Dormiibacterota bacterium
GTGAACCCCTGGGCGATCTTGGGCTCGAGCCCGGGGTCGCGGAACGGCTCCAGGGCGGAATGGGCGTGGAGGTCGATGAAGCCCGGGCAGAGCAGCAGGCCGGTGGCCTCGATCACCTCCCGCGCGGTCCCGGGCAGGTCGCCCCCCACGGCCGCGATCGTCCCCTCCCGGACCCCGACGTCGGCGACCATGGCCGGCCCCTCTCCCGGCATCACGGTGGCGTTGCGGATGAGGAGGTCGAACTCCATCACCGCTCACCTCCGAGCCGGGCCTCGAACGGCCACCGCTCGAGGTACCGGCCCCACCCGGCCCCACCGGTCGGCTCGCCGTCCCTCCACCGCGCCCTCCCCCGACGGATCCTCCTCACCACACGCCTCCGCAACCCCGGCCCGCGGCGGCCCGGGCAGCCCGGCTCCGCACGTCGGCGTCGAATTCGGGGCGAGATCGCCTTCTCGTGGCCACGGTCCGAAGACCGGGGCCGGGCCCCAGGCGCCAACCGGACCGGCCACCGAAGCCGGAGGCGACCCCTCGCCACCCCGGCCGAGCCGAGCACGGACGGCGCCGGCTCCACCTCAGGGACGCCGGGGCCGGCCTGGGCGCCGTTATCCCATCCCTCGCACCGGCTCGGGGCATGGCCGCGGCGATCGCCACCGCCGGCCGGCTCTGGGCGTGGCGCGCGAACCAGGCCTTCCCCTCCCGCCGCCGCTCTCGCCTCCGGTCCCCGAGGATATCGTCGCTCTCCGCGTGCACCCGCACCGGCAGGCGGCCCGAGCCGGAACGCCGCAGGAGACGCAGCCAGGTCCAGTCGTCCACGTCGACGATCGTCCCCCGGCAGTTGGTGTGCATCCTGACGCCCGTCACCTCCTCTTCGAGCACCCGCTCCAGGTCACGCTCCCAGCCCTGGTACCGGAAGGCCAGCCCGAGGTGGGTGCCGAGGTCGAGGTGGGAGCGGCCCTCTGCCCCTCGTCGCCTCCGCTCCCGGCGCCGGGGGGCGCTGGTCGGGCAGCCGGGCCGCGAAGCCGATGCAGGTCGTCGCGCCGCCGGCGGCCGCGGCCATCGAGGCCGACTCCAAGTCGTCGACGATCCGCGCCCTCCCGGTGTCGAGCTGGAAGCCTGGGTAGGGATCGACGATCCCGGGAAGCGCCGGCAGCCCACCGGCGTCGATCCCCGGGTTCGCCCCCGCGATCTCCTCGCCCTCCCCGAGGAGGTCGGTGTCGGGCGTCACCTCCCCGGTCCGGACGGCGGTCCACCTCTGGGTCCGCATCGCGCTCACCCCGCCGCCCGGCGGCGACGCCGGCTGACCCGGACCAGCTCCTCGACCAGCTCTTCGACCAGGATCACGTCGGGGCGGACGCCGAGGTCGGTCAACCGCTGGGCCAGACGGGTCACCTGGGTCGGCAGCACGTCGCTCCGGGCCAGCGCGTCGGTCCGGCTGAGCACCTCCCGCGTGAGTCCGTCGGCCAGGACCTGGCCCTGCCCGAGCAGCACCGTCCGCCGGCTGTAGCGCGCGGCCAGGCTCATCTCGTGGGTGACGATGACGATCGAGTGGCCCTCTTCGCGCCAGAGCCGCTCCAGGAAGTTCATGACCTCCAGCGACTGCCGGAAGTCCTGCCCGGTGGTCGGCTCGTCGACGATCAGCACCCGGGGCCGCATGGCCAGGATGGAGGCGATGGCGACGCGCTGGCGCAGGCCCTTGGTCAGGAAGAACGGGTGCTCGTCGAAGAGGGACTCGCCGACGCCGGCCACGCGCGCCGCCTCGTACACGCGCTCCCGCGTCTCCGCCTCGCCCAGGCCCAGGTTGCGGGGGCCGTAGGCGATTTCCTTGAACACGGTGTGGTTGAAGAGCTGGTGATCCGGATTCTGGAAGACGTACCCGACTCGTGTCGCTAGCTTCTTGACGATCCCCCGCGAGCGGGTGTCCAGCCCGTCGACCAGGACCGCGCCCGCCGACGGCTTGAGGAGGCCGTTCAGGCACTTGCCCAGCGTGGTCTTGCCGGAGCCGTTCTGGCCGATGATGGCGATGAACTCGTTGGTGCCGATCTCCAGGTTCACGCCGCGCAGGGCCGGGGTGCCGTCCGGGTAGTGGAAGTCGAGCTCCCGAACCGAGACGTAGGCGTCAGCCACGGCTCAGCACCTCCCGGGCGGCGCTCACCGCCGGCTCGAACTGGTAGGGCGGTGGACCCTCGTAGAGCCCCGCCCGGGCCAGCTCCGCGAAGGTCTGGGTGACCTGCGGCGGCTGGAGGCCGGACTCGATCAGGTCGTCGACGCGGACGAAGAACTCGCCGGCCGGGAGCGGGGGCCGGACCCGTCCGTCCTCGACCAGGCACATCCGGTCGGCCAGCGCCGCCAGCTCCTCCAGGTTGTGCTCGACGACCACGATGGTGTGGTCGGTGTCCTTCAGTCGGCGGAGGACCTCGAAGATCTCCTTCTTGCCCCGGGGATCGATCATGGAGGTGGGCTCGTCGAGCAGCAGCACCTTCGGCTCCATGGCCAGCACGCAGGCGATGGCGACCCGCTGCTTCTGGCCCCCGGAGAGGTCGTAGGGGGAGCGGTCGTAGAGCTCCTCCAGGTCGATGAGGTCGGACACGCGCTGGAGCCGTAGCTCGATCTGGCGATGGTCGAGACCGAGGTTCTCGAGACCGAAGACCAGCTCCTCCTCCACGGTCATGGCCGTGAACTGCGCCTCGGGATCGGCGAAGACGAGGCCGGCGGCGGCCGCGCGCTCGAGGCCGGACATGGCCGAGGCGTCCTTCCCGAACAGCTCGACCCTGCCCTTCCAGATGCCGTTGAAGTTGCTGGGGATCAACCCCTGGATGACGTAGAGCAGGGTGGACTTGCCCGACTCGTTGGGACCGACCACGCCCAGGAACTCGCCCTCGTCGATGGTCAGGTTCACCTCCCGGAGGGCGGGCTGGGAGCGTCGCTCGTAGGTCCAGGAGAGGCCGGCGATCGCGACCGCCGGTCTGCCCGCCGCGCCCATCTCAGCCGGCCCCCCCGAGGTGCCGCTGCCAGGCCGCCAGCAGCGGGCTGCGCTCGAGGCCGAACCAGCCGCCCCGGACCTGGAGGTACGCCACCACCACCAGGCCGACCACCATGAGCAGGGTCAGGCAGAGGTCGATCGCCCGCAGCCGGTACCGCGCCCGGACGAAGTCGTGGCGGGCGCCGCCGGTCAGCACCCTCCCGCTCATGCTGTAGCCCCGCGCCGCCAGGGCGTTGCTGATCTCCTCGGCCCGTCGCAGCGCGATGGTGAACAGCGGGACCAAGTACATGCCGTAGAGCCGGGCACGGTCGCGCAGGCGCAGCGAGGAGCTGTCCAGACCACGTGCCTGCTCGGCCTGGCGGATGACGCGGAAGTCCTCCATGAACATGCCGGCCGCCCGGACGCTCAGCCCGACGACGTAGCTGACGGCGAAGGGCACGCGCAGGGTCCGCAGGGCGACCAGGATCTCCCGCTCGTGGTTGGTCGAGAAGTAGAGGATGGTGGCGAAGAGCATGGCCATGATCCGCACGTAGCTGGCGATCGTCCAGCTCAGGGACTGGTAGTAGGTGGTGAAGGGGCCGAGATGGATCGGGATGTAGCCGCTGGCGTAGTCGGGCGAGAGCAGGACGACCAGGAACATGAAGAACGCCACCGTCACCACCAGGGGCAGGTAGATGCGCAGCCCACGCAGGTCGACCCGCCCGCCGACGAACAGCACCAGCAGCAGCAAGAGGAAGGCCAGGTTGGCCTCGGGCATGTAGATGAAGAGGGGAACGGCCGCGAGCACGAGCAGGCCGACCAGCCGTGTCACCGGGTGCAGCACGTAGAAGGGCGAGGTCAGGGGCACCGCGCCCAGGAGCGTCTTCCGCATCCTGCGCGGGGCAGGCATAGCGACTGCCATGTTCCGATCCTGATCCTCCTGATGGGTGGGGGCGGCGGACCGCCCCCTTCGTCGGTCGAGTCCTGGTACCGCTACGCCCAGTACCGCTTGCAGAAGGCCCTCATGTTGATGACCAGCGGTGACACGAACTTGAGAAGCAACGAGCCCAGGATCAGCGAGGGGAGGGTGTTGCCCACGAACCATCCCGCCCAGATCTTGAGCCAGGCCGCGCGCGTCACCAGGCCGAAGACCACGAGCACGTTCGAGCCCCAGAGGCTGCCGAACAGGTTGGCGGCGATCACCCCGATGCCGATCCAGACCAGC
>DASRBU010000508.1:0-7345 GCA_035653475.1 Candidatus Dormiibacterota bacterium
CATCGCCTCCTCCTTCGTGCTGCGGCTCCCCCCTCCCGGGCGGAACCCCCGGCCGCCGCCCTCTCACTTGAGCTGGAACTCGGGTGAGGCCAGCAGGAGCAGCAGCCGCCGGCGCTCGTCGGCCGTCCGTTGCAGCGCCGACGCCGTGCCCGGCCCCAGCACCCGGTCGACCTGCTCCAGGAGCCCGTCCAGGGGCGGCGCCGACCCCAGGCGCTCGACCACCGCGGTGGCGAAGTTGACCCGGGCCAGGACGTTGTTGGAGGAGATCCAGGCGGCGTTGCTGGGCCAGCCGCCCACGTCGGGCGGGGCGAACAGGATCTGCCCCATCTGGGGGCCGGCGGCCACCACCAGCGGCGCCAGGTGCGGGGCCTGGACGGCCTTGAGCACGTGGACCATGAACTCGGTGGGCGACTTGACCAGGGCCCGGTAGGCGGCGTCGGAGACGAACTCGGGGCTGGTGAAGACCGCCCGCATCAGGCTCTTCACGTCGTAGCCGCTGGAGCGGAAGGTGTCGGCGAGCCGCCGGACGTAGCTCGCCTCCACCTGGGGCGAGACGAACTCCGCCGCCACCTTGCCGGCGAGGTACACGGCGGTGGCGGGATGGGCCAGGATGGCGTCCAGCACCGCCTGGGTGTCGAGGTGGCCGGTCCGGCCCAGGTAGGTGACGGTACCCCGGTAGGCCCGGCGGGGCACGAAGGTCCCGGTTCGGGGCCGGTCCCAGACCCCGTAGCGGCGCCGCACCCCCTTGCCGGCATCCAGGACCACCTGCCGGTAGCGATCGGGCCGGGGCTCGACCCAGCCGGCCAGAGCCCGTGCCGCCGCCCTCACGTCCTCCTCGGTGTAGTTGCCCACGCCCATGGTGAAGCGCTCCATCAGCTCGCGGGCGTAGTTCTCGTTCGGCGCCGAGCCGCTGCTGGTGGCGAGGTCCAGGTAGCGGAGCATGGCCGGATCGACCGTGACCTGCCAGAGCATGGAACGCAGGTCGGTGAGCGCCATCCGGCGCCAGGTCAGGTTCTGCCAGTAGAGGAAGGGCGTGGCCAGGCCCACCTTCTGGGCGTCGCTGGTGAAGTGCCCGTGCCAGAAGAGCGTCATCCGCTCCGCGAAGGGGGTGGGGGTGTCGAGCAGGTGTCGGACCCACCAGAGCTGCAGCTGGCCCAGCCGCAGACGGCTGCCACGATCCGGATCGTCGGCACTCCAGAGGTCGGGGGGCGGCGCCGGCGGCTCCTCCAGCAGCCGGTCCACCGTCCGCTGGAAGCCGTCCGAGGCTGCGCGCTCGAACTCCTCCGGGCTGGCCCCGAAGGTGGCCCGCCGGAGCAGGTGCATGACCCGTGCCGCCTCGCTGCCCAGGGGCGAGGCCCAACCGTCGCCGGTCCGCCCCGTCCGTCCCCGCAGGCCCGCGGCCAGCACCCCGTGGAGCGCCGCCAGCCCCGCGCCTCCGAGCACCGCCCCCGCCAGCACCCGGCGGCGATCGATCCGGGGCCGGGACGGCGAGGAGGGAGCGGCGGCGTCGGTGGCACCCATGGCCGCCATTCAAGACACCGGTTGCCAGCGCCGCCGTCACCGCGATGTCAAGCCTTTGTAAGCGCCGCCGGCGCCGGACGGCGGCCCGGCGAGGCGGCAGTCCACGCGCCCGCCGCGTGGACTGGGAGGTTCCGGCCGCTGGCCGGTGCTGGCTGCTCTCCCCCTGAGGCCGCCGCTCCCCGTGCGCGACGGCCGGTACGCCTCTCTCTTCCTCCTCCTCTACCTGCCGGGTGCACCGGGCGCCCGCCGCGAACCACGACAGGGCGGCCGGCCGGAACCTCGCGGTTATTGAAGCATGCCTGCCCCCGGGACCGACGCCGAGATCGCCGCCGGACCCGGCCGCGAGCCGCGGCCAGCCCGGCCGCATCCGGGCGGCCGGTCCCGGGCGGCCACGACCGCCCGCCGGCGGCGGCCCGCGGGCCGCCGCCGACGCTCAGGGGCGGGCCGACGGCTCGGACGAGGCGGGCGGGCGTTGCCAGAGTGGCTCGTCCGGCCCCTCCAGCAGCCTGGCCACGGCGGACACGTCCAGGGGGCCGTGGCCGTGACGGCTCGCCAACCCGTAGAGCTGGTGGGCGACGGCGGTCAGGGTCAGCGGGAGGCCCAGCTCGTCGCCCGCCCCCAGGGCCAGCCCGAGGTCCTTGTGCATGAGGTCGACCCTGAACCCGGGGGCGAAGTCGCGGTTGACGGCGGCTTCCTCGGTCAGCCCGGGGACCGGCACCTGACGCAGCATCCAGCAGCTACCGGTGCTCTTGCCGATCACCTCCAGCAGGGTCCGGGGGTCGGCCCCCAGGCGGATGCCGAGCGCGAAGGCCTCGGCCACGGCCACCATGGCGGTTCCGGCCAGGATCTGGTTGGCGAGCTTGACCGTCTCTCCCATCCCGATGGCGCCGCAGTGGACGACGTCGGTCCCCATGGCGGCGAGCAGGTCGCGGACCCGATCCAGCACCTCGGCGTCGCCGCCGACCATGATGGTCAGGGTGCCCCGCTCGGCGCCGATCGCGCCTCCGCTCACCGGGGCGTCCAGCATCCGCGCCCCCCGCTGCCGCACCGCCGCCTCCACCCGCCGGGTGGTGCTCGGATCGATGGTGCTCATGTCGATCAGGGTCGCCCCCGCTTCCAGCCCCTCCAGGACGCCCCCCGGTCCGAGGACGGCCTCCTCGACCTGGCGGGACGCGGGCAGCATGGTGATCACCGCCGCCGCCCCCCGGGCGGCGTCGGCGGCCGAGGAGGCGGCCACGCCGCCCAGGTCCGCCAGCATCCCGGCCCGGGACGGGTCCAGGTCGAAGCCCCGGAGCCGGTGACCGGCCCGGAGGAGGTTCCTCGCCATCGGCAGCCCCATGGTGCCGAGGCCAACGAAGCCCACCCTCTCTGCCATCAGCGCCTCCCTCGCCATCCGGCCCCCGGCCGGTGGTCGTTCCCGGCTCAGGCTACCATCCGGAGGGCACGCCCCATCCCGGGACGGCCCGGCCGCGCCCCCCGGCCGCAACGGGTCCTTGACATCTGGACTCGCACCCCTACCATAGGGCCACGACCCGTCCACCGGGGTAGGCTGAGGGTCATCGTCGCATGGGCGAGCTCGCCACGGACCGCGATCGGGCCACCGGGAATGGGTGGCGCTGGGATGCCTCGACCTGGTCGAGGTCCGACCGGAGGCGAGGGCGGTGGGGAACGCCGGCCGCGCGTCATCCGGCGTTCGTCCCTGGCCGGCCGCGGGTCACGCCCCTCTGCCCCCGCTGCCTCCCCTGGACGGGCTGACCATGGCCCGGCTCGAGTCGCGCTCCACCGCCGAGGCGCTGGCCCGCCTGGCGACGCGGGTCGAGACCACCCTCGCCAGCGACGAGCACGGGTTCCCCCACTATGCCGACCAGAACACCGGCAGCTGGAGCCGCTCGCCGGCCGGGGACTGGTGCGGCGGCTTCTGGGTGGGGATGCTCTGGCTGACGGCCCTGGTCACCGGCGAGGACCGCCATCGCCGGGCCGCCCGCGCCTGGGTGGAGCGGCTGCGGCCGCGACGGGGCTCGGACACCGTCTACCGGGGCCTGCTCTTCTGGCACGGGGCGGCGATCGGGGCGCTGCTCCACGGGGATCACACGGCGCGCGAGGTGGCGCTGGAGGGGGCCCTGGCCTTGGCCCGTCTGTACAACCCCCGCGCCCGTCTCATCCCGCTCGGCGACGAGACCGGGGCCATGCCCCACGCGGGCCGGGACGAGGCCAGCATCGGGGGCGTGCCCGGCACCACCCCCCTGCTCATCTGGGCGGGGCGGGAGATCGGGGACGAGGGCCTGGAACAGATGGCCGTCGCCCACGCCAGCCGCCACGCCGAGATCTGCGTCCGGGCCGACGGATCGGTGAACCAGTCGGCCTCCTTCGACGTGGGGACGGGCAAGCTGCGGCGCCGGTACACGCACAACGGCGTGGGCGACGACAGCACCTGGGCCCGGGCCCAGGCCTGGGCCATGGCCGGCTTTGCCCAGGCCGCCCGCTGGCAGCCCCGCTTCCGGGAGGTGGTGGTGCAGGTGAGCGACTGGTGGGTGGACCACCTGCCCGACGACGGCGTCGCCTTCTGGGACTTCGACGATCCCGAGATCCCGAACGCCAACCGCGACACCTCGGCCACCGCCATCGCCGCCGCCGCCCTGCTCAAGGCGGCCCGGCTGATCCCGGAGCGGGAGCGCCGCTACCGGGAGACGGCGGAGCGCATGGTGCGGGCCCTGATCGACCGCCACCTGACACCGGTGGGCGGGGAGGACCCCAGGCCGCCCGGGATCCTGACCGACGGTTGCTACGACCGGCGGACCGGCCTCGCCACCCGGAACGAGCTGATCTGGGGCGACTACTATCTCCTCGAGACCCTCTGCGCGCTCGACGAGCGACTGGACCCGGTCCTGGTCTGAGCGGGCCGGGCCGCCTGGCCCGCCGGACGCCGAGGTACGGCTCGAACGGCTGACCTGGCCGGAGGTCGAGCACCGGCTGGCGGCGGGGTGGGACACGGTGCTGGTGCCGCTGGGCGCCACCGAGCAACACGGTCCCCACCTGCCCCTGGGCACCGACTCCCTGATCGGAGCCGAGCTGGCGGCCCGCGCCGCCCGGCGCCTGGGCCGGGCCTTCGCGGCCCCGGTCCTGCCCTTCGCCGCCTCGGCGGAGCACCGCGACTTCCCCGGGACCCTGAGCCTGAGCCACGAGACCGTGGCCGCGGTCGTCACCGACCTCTGCACCTGGCTTCACGACCGGGGCCTCCGGCGGGTGGCGGTCTTCTCCGCCCACGGTGGGAACCGGCGGGCGCTGGAGCTGGCCGCCGCCGCCGTCCGGGAGGGAACGACCGTCCTGCTCGACCTCCCCGCGGTCGCCGTCGGCGCCGGCGACGCGCACGCCGGACGCGACGAGACCTCGATGCTCCTCACCCTCGCCCCCCGGACGGTGCGCCCGGTCACCGCCACGGGCTACACCGGCCGCCTCGACGCCCGGGCCTGGGAGGTGCTCACCACGGCAGGGGTGCGCGCGCTGGCCCCAAACGGCGTCCTGGGCGACCCCTCGGGCGCCTCGGCGGAGCTGGGCGAGGAGCTGCTGGAGGCGCTGGCCACGGCCATCGCCGAGGCCCTGCGCGAGCCTCCCTGAGAGGACGCGCGGACAGGCGTGGGCGAGACCACCGAGGTCGCGCGGGACGTGCAGCCCGGCCACGTGCTGCCCTCCCGATCCGACAGCTCCATCGATCCCTCCATCGATCCGCCGACCGGCCCTGGCCACGCGGGACGGAGCGGGGAGACGATGCCACCCCGCCGTGACGTGCGGCACCGCTTGCTCGAAGCCAGGACGACGAACCCGGCGGGAGCGTGAGCGATGATCGCAGCTACGGCTACGACGGCGTTGGCACCGTCTCAGCCAGGGCATCAAGGCGAGGATGACCAGCTCGACGCTCATCGGTCACCGACGCGAGCGGTTCCGCCGGCGATGCGTCTGCTCCACCATCCGGCCTCGCGCTCGACCTCCCTCTCGGTGATCCCGTCGCTGCCGGCCACGGCCCGGGAGGTCGACCTCATCGCCTCGGCCTCCCGCCTCACCCCCGACTCGTTCCGTGGTCGTACCCGACCTCCAGGTCGAGGCGGGCTCGGGCCATCTCGCTCGGCTGCGGCCGCAGGACCACCACCCCCCCGGTGGCCGCCCGCGGCTCCAGGCCGTGCCGGTCGGCCCCGCCACCACCATCGCCACCCCGCGCTGGAGGCGCCGGGGGGCGGTGCGGCGGCACCGCTCCCCGGGCGGGGCATCCCATCGGCGCCCGGCCCGCAGGACAGCGAGGACGACGTCGAAGGCTCGACGATCATCGGCGCGGCGGCGCCCTCCTCGGAGGCTGGATCCGACGGGATCAGCGGCTCGACCCTGCCCGGGTGGCGTCGTCGACCTCACCGGGGTGGGCGGGCAGGGATGGACTCCCAACCAGGTCGGGGTCGCCAAGCCCGGCCGACTCGAACGTCCGCTTCCCTCGTGGGATGCGCTCGTGGCCGCGCTCAGCGGGCCAGGCGCTGGTCGCAGCTGACGGGCTCGTGCCGGTCCCAGGCGTACACCGTCCCTCGGATCGCCACCTCCCCCGCCACCACCTTCCAGCGGGGGCGCAGGGGACGAGCCCCGGTGGCCTGGAAGAAGCGCTCCACCGGCGAGCCGCGCGCCGCCCAGGCGCGCAGCACCGGCTGGACCGGGGGCCGGAAGCCGTGCAGGAGGGCGCGGACCAGATCGCCGCCCAGGCCACGGCGCCGGTGCTCGGGGGCCACGTAGATGCGGAGCAGCTCGACCACGTGCCCGCCGTCGGCCACCATCAGCTCGCTGATCTGGGCGAAGCCGACCACGCGGCCCTGACGCTCGGCCACGTAGAGCGCGTCACCGGTCTCCAGGTCCTCCAGCAGCCGCACCGCGATCTCCGGCGCGGAGGGGAGTCGGGGGGATGGGTCCCGAGGGCATCTCGACCGGAGGAGCGGGCTCCCCTGGAGCCGCTCGCCGAGCCCGCGAGCCGCCAGACGGGCCACCTCGGCCACATCCGCCAGGGTCGCCGCTCGAACCGTGGCCCAGAGCACCGGGCTCACCCCAGCTCGCGGCCCCCCGAGGGGGCCGCCGCGCCGGCATCGGAGCCGGCCGCGGCGGCGGCATGCGAGAGGGGGAGTGAAGAGGATTCGAGTCGGAACGTGGGAAGGCCGGCTGCGCCCTCCGGACCCCGGGGCCGGTGGGAGCACGTGCTCCGCAGGTGTCCCCGCGGCGGGGAGCCCGCCGGAGCGGCCCCGTCGGAACCCCGCCCCGAGGCGGGGGCGCCGTGGCCGCGAAGCCCGGGCCGGCCTCTCACCTGTTGCACCTCCCGTGATCGCTCAACGCTTTCCGACCTCCGGGTCGCGCACCCGCTTCGCGCGCCCCGGTCCTTCCATTGCAACCCCGCCGCCTTGGAGGAGCCTTACGGAAGGCTTAGAGGAAGCTAAGTTTCCCGTGGCCACCGTCGGCCGGGCCCCGGCCGCCGCTCAGGAGGCCCGCGTCCGGGGCGTGGTCAGGGTCCGGGCCACCGAGGGCACGAACCGCAGCCGCATGAGCGTGCCGCCGTCGGGCGGCAGCTCGGCCGTGACCGTGGCCCCGTGTGCCTCCACCACCTGGCGCACGATGGCGAGGCCGAGGCCAGAGCCGGGCAGGCCGCGAGCGGTCGGGGCCCGCCAGAAGCGATCGAACACGTGGGGGAGGTCCTCGGGCGCGATGCCCGGGCCGTGGTCGCGGACCGTGAGCTCGTGGTCCGCCACCCGGACCTCGACCGTTCCCCCAGCCGGGCTCCACTTCCCGGCGTTGTCGAGCAGGTTCG
>DASRBU010000509.1:0-3815 GCA_035653475.1 Candidatus Dormiibacterota bacterium
TGGAGGAGCTTGGTCACCGTCTCCCGGGAGGCCCCGATCATGTCGCCCAGCTCCTGGTGGGTGACGTCCTCGAGCAGGCCGTCCTCGGGACGGCGGTGGCGGAGCAGGGCCAGGGCCAGACGGTCGGCCGCCGAGTGGTAGGCCTGATACTCCAGCCGCTCCTCGGCCTCGGTCAGCCGCCGGCTGAGGACCTCCACCAGCTCCACCGCCAGGTGCGGCCAGCGCCGGGCCAGCTGCTCGACCTGGGCCCGAGAGAGCACCCGCAGCTCGGTCTCCTCGGCTGCCTCGGCCAGGCCCCCGCCCAGCCGGGTGCCGGTGAAGACGCCGGGGGCGGCGATCGACTCCAGCTCCAGACGGTGGCCGGAGCCGGTGAGCCGGCTGAGGCGGATCCGGCCTCGGAGGACCACGAAGAGCCAATCCGAGGCCGGCCGGTCCTCGACCAGGGAGGCGCCCGGCCCCAGCCGCAGCCGCCGCGGCGGGGGGTGGAGGAGGTCGAGCTCCCGGTCGTCGCCGAGGACCTCGACCATGGAGGGAGGCCGGCCGGGGGCCGGAGGGCGGACGACGAGGGGAGGGTCGGACCGGACCGTGGCCCGAATCCGACTGCGGACCTCGACCCGGCGCCCATCCACCTCTCCGTAGGGCGCGAAGAGGCCGGGCAGGCGTCGGCCCTGCTGGGCCGGCTGGAGGAGGATGCGCCGGCCGCGGCTGCGGGCCACGTGATCGCAGCGCAGACCGCCCAGCGCGGCGTCGCAGTCGGGGTCGCCGGGCAGCCAGCCCCGGCTGGGCACGAACACCTCCATCCAGCGGTGGGCGATGGCGACGCCGTCACCACTGGAGCCGACCAGCACCCGGTGGCCGGCCACCGGACGCGCGGGCAGGCCGGCCCGCCGGCAGAGGTCGAGCAGGGCGTCGACGCGCTCCTGCCGGGCCCGGGCCTGGTCCCGAACCGAGCGCAGGAGGCGGGCCGCCTGGGCCAGGAGATCCTCGGGCGGGGCCACGATCCGGCGGCCGGGGGAGGGAGGGGGCGCGGCCGGCTCCGGTGCCTCCGTCGCCTCGGCCCCCGGCGGCGCCGGGGCGCAGATCTGGACCAGGTAGGAGACGGTGAAGCCGAGCCCTCGGGGGGAGGGACCGGGCCAACGCAGGTAGAGGAGCGCGTTCCCGTGCTCCGCGTCGTGGGTCAGCTGCGCCGGCTGCTCCAGGTCCAGGACCAGGTCCAGCACCCGCTGGTGGAGGTCGTCCCGGATCAAGGGATACCAGACCTCGAGGATGCGGGCCGTGGGCGGGAGCGAGGGGATCGCCACCTGCTCCAGCAGGCCCAGGGTCAGCCGGGTCGAGGGAAGAGGACTGGCCATGTCGGTCGCTCCGCAGCCACATGGAGAGGAGGTGGGAAGCCATGGCGCGCGTCCTGATCGTCGAGGACGAGCCGAGCATCGCCCGCATCATCCAGTTCAAGCTGGAGCGCGAGGGCCACCGGACGCGCTGGGTGGAGGGGGGCGAGGCGGCACGTGACCGGGCCGGGGAGGCGGACGTGGTGGTGCTCGACTCGGCCCTCCCCGAGGTCGACCTGGCCACCCTGGTGGCGGAGCTGAGCCGCCGGTCCCGTCTCCTCCTCCTGGTCGATTCGCGCTCCGCCCGGATGGCGGAGGGCGGCCTGCAGGGCGCGGACGAGGTGTTGCGCAAACCCTTCCGCCCCACCCAGCTGGCCCGCCTGGTCCGACGTCTGGGCGAAGCGCGTTGACCTCCCGTCGCCTTCCTCGAAGGTCGGGACGACGGCGGGATCGGCGCGGCTCGGGGTTCCGCGGACGAACGCTCGCCCCACTTCGCTGATCCTGCGAGGCCGGGTCCGAGGCTGTCGACGTACGAGCGGACTCGATCGTTTGAGGGAGGACGCGGTCCGGGCCGGGGACGGGCAGGGATGAGGAGACGGCCCATGGTCGGACGTATCCGAAGGTCGGGCCGCCTCCCGGAGCGGCGGCACCGGCCGCCCCCGCCTGGCGACGCGGAGGCCGGGCGCCAGTCGATGGGGTCCGACCACCGCATCGGGCTCAGGCCTCACCCCCTCAGGTGGGCAGCGGGCCGTTCAAGGCCACGTGCAGCCCGCCCAGCACCACCGCCGTCGCGAACAGGGCCAGGTGCCGGCGTCGGGCCCGCTCCCGCTCGGCCCCGCCCAGGTGGCGGAGCCCGGCCCCCAGCGCCGCGGCGAAGGCCAGCGCGACGGCGGCACCGCAGGCCAGCCACAGGCCGGCCTCGGCCCCGGCCGGGAGCGGAGCCCGGGTGATGGAGACCAGGCCGTGGAGGACGCCGAGCGCCGCCGCCGCCCCGCCCAGGCGGTAGTGGAGGCCGAGCCGGCGCTCCAGCGCTCGGGCGGCGGGACGGCGGAGGCGGCGGAGCAGCTCCAGCGCGAGAGGCAGGGGCACGGCGCAGGCCAGCGCGGCGGTCGCCAGCCAGCCCGTCCCGTAGACGACCAGGGGGCTCATCCGGGGCCGGGAAGGGATGTCACCAGGCCATGATGTCCGATCCGCGCTCTGCCCTCACCGCCTCCGTCCGGGCGACTGCGGTGGATGGGGCTGCGGGTGGCTGTGATGGCAACGCGCAAGAAGGTCGAGACCCCCTCCGTCCGGGCGACTGCGGTGGATGGGGCTGCGGGTAGGTTGTCATCCGAACATCCGTTCGTTATGCTGTCGGCGATGGTTCGAACGCATGTGCGCTGACCCCGGGCGACTGCCCTGCTCCAGCCGGCCGCGACCGGGGCAGCTCCGGTTCCCGTTCCGATGGGCCAGGGTCTGGCGGATCGCGTTCACCCTGGCCTCGCTGGCGGTCTTCGGGCTCGGGTTTGCGGCCGAGGTCCCCGACGCGGTGCCCTGGGGGCGGACGTCGTCGGTGGATGCCGTCCGACCGTCACCGCCGCGATCTCCGGCAGGTCGGCCGGCAGGGGTGGTGGCCGGACCGGGTGTGGGATCCGTCCCGGGCGCCGCGACGCCCAGGGTCTGCCGGCCGGCGGCGGGATCGTGATCGGACCGGCGCAGGGGTCATCTTGGCCGTGACGGCTGCCGCCTCGTCGCGGCCGGCTCCTGCTGGGAGGTCGTTCTGGTTGCAGGCGCCGTTGTCGATCGGCTCCGTACGATGCGGCGGTGACGACGAGGACTACGGTCTCGACGCCGGGGTATGGTCACGCCACGGGGTTCCTCCGCCCGCCATCGGTCGCGCAGGCAGGCTGGACCCGAGATCAGCGAATTCGATCGACGCCGGACGAGGCACCCTGCCGTTGGTCTGGCGCCTGGGGATTCATCCCCGTGTCGCGCCGGCAGAGATGAGAGAGGACATGAGCGCCGATGGAGGTGCCCTCGGGAGTGACCTGGCAGCGGGTGGATTTCCACCTCCACACCCCGGGGTCTTGAGCTTCCACTGCCCTCCCGGCTTGGATCCCGCGTCCGAGAAAGGGCGCTCTCGGCTGGTCGAGGAGTACGTCGACCGTCTGTGCAATGCTGGGATCGCGATCTGTGCTATCACTGACGACAACGGCGTGGGCGTGCGCGAACGGTGGTCGAGCGAATCCGTGCTCGGGCTCTGGAGCGTGGGATCACCGTGCTCCCGGGAGAGGTAGCGGCGCGCGGCCATCGTCCACTCGTCATGCTGCTCGGCAAGCACGGCGCCGACCCGGCGCACAATGGCCGCGCGGTCAGGGAAGCTGCCCACCACCTCGGTCCGCCGGCGGACTTCCTGGTTGAGCCGCTCCTGCGGGTGGTTGCTCCCGATCTGCCGCCAGTGCTCGCGCGGGAAGGTGGCGAAGGCGAGCACGTCGGGGCCGGCCTCGG
>DASRBU010000510.1:0-4703 GCA_035653475.1 Candidatus Dormiibacterota bacterium
CCTTCGAGTCGAGGCATGGCACCTCCTGGAGGCGCTGCACCACCGACTGGAGGCCATGGCGGCGGCCGAGGCTCCGTCGGGGAGCGGCCGGCCCCTGCGGGCCCTGGGGGTCTCCTGGGTCCTGACCGCCGCCCCTCCGACGGGCAGCCCTCGGCCCAGGCTCGACGAGCACCAGTCGCTGGCCATCGATCAAGCGCTGCGGAACCCGGCCACTTTCCTCTGGGGCGGGCCGGGGACGGGGAAGACCACAACCCTCTCCCGCCTGGTGTGGGAGGCCAGCGAGCAGGGCCAGCGAGTCCTGGTCATCGCCCAGCGCAACACCACCCTGGATGCGGCCATGCTGGCCATCGCCCGCCAGCTCGACACGGCTGGGAGGCCGGGCCGGGCCCTCCGGCTGGGCACCGCCTCGGACCCCGAGGTCCGCCGGCACCCCTGGCTCACGGCCGAGGCCGTCCTCCCCAGCGCCGAGCCCGACCTGGCGGAGCGCCTCGACCGCTGCCGGTCCGCGCTCACCACCCACCGGGGCGGGCCGGAGCTGGACCGGGCCCGGCAGGAGCTGAGGGCCGTGGCCCACCGGGTGACGGCGTGGGAGCGCGAGCTGGCCGCCGGCCGCCAGGTGCTGGGCGCAGCGCTGGCCAGGGTGGTGCTGGACGGCTTCTTCTCCGGGCTCCGTGCCGACCTCGTGGTCCTGGAGGACGCCGACGCCGTCCCCGTCCCCTTCGCCCTGCTGGCGGCGGCGATGGCGGACCGGCACTTCGTCGCCTGCGGCGACCTCCGGGGCCGGCCGCCCTCGACCGCCGCCCGCACCGACGCCGCCCGCCGCTGGCTCGAGAGCCACGTCTTCGACCACGCCGGCGCCGACCGGGCGGTCCGCTACGGCCGTCCGGAGCGGCGTCTGGTGACGCTCCGACGCCAGTACCGGATGCACCCCCGCATCTCCCGCGTGGCCTCCCGAGCGCTCTATGGGGGCGACCTCCAGGACGGCATCGGGGTGGAGGGGTCGACCGTCCCCATCGCCCAGCGGCCGCCGAGCCCCCGCGACGCCATCGTCCTGGTCGACACCCACGCGCTCGCCCCGGTCGGCCTCTGGAGCCGTCCCACCCCCGGACAGTCGAGGCTGAACCCGACCCACCTGATCGTGGACGTGCTGCTGGCTGCGGGAGCGCTGCCCCACCAGGCCTCGATCGCCATCCTCACCCCCTTTCGCACCCAGGCCTATCTCCTGCGGCTGCTGGTGGAGGAGCTCGGCTGGGGCGACACCGTTCGGGCCTCGACGGTGGAGGCCAACCGGGGGTCCGGCGCCGACATGGTGATCTTGGACCTCGTCTCCGCCCCGCCTCAGCGGCCCCTCGGCCCCCTGCTGGCCGGCGACGCCTGGTCCCCGGCCGGCCAGGTCCTCAACCTGGCGCTCGGCCAGGCCCGGGGCAAGCTGATGGTGGTCGCCGACCGGGCCTGGCTCCAGGAGGCGTCCAGGCCGGGAGAGGTCCTGACGGACCTCTTCTACCAGCTGGGGCAGGAGGGACGACCCAGCTTCCTCACCCACGAGGCCCTCGCCGGGCAGCTCGAGCAGGTCGGCCTGCTGGGGGCGGTCGACGTGCGCCCTCGCCCCTTCCTCGAGCTCGCCGCCTCGGCCGCGGCCGCCCGAGAGCTGAGGGTCGGCCTGGCCGCGGCCATCCCGCCGCCCGCCTGGCTGCGCGAAGCCGGCGAGGGGGGAGCGTCCGTCCTGGTTCAGGGGATGGGACTCCCCAGGGAGTGGCACGCGATCCCCGGCGCGCTCTTCTCGGAGGCGCGTCTCCCGCTGGGCGCGCTCCTCCGCGACCGAGAAGAGCTCTGGCTCGAGCTGCCGCAGCCGGGCTGGACGCTCCACCTGGGCCTTCCCTCGGCGGCCCTGCACCTGGGCCGCCTGCTCGGGCTGGTGCCCGAGGACGAGGGCTGTCCCCCTCGCGAGCCCAGAGGACGGGAATGCGGCCCCCTGGGCCCCCGCTGTCCGCGCTGCGGCGGCGCGCTCTGGGCCGTGGAAGGAGCCGCCGGACTGGAGCCCCGGTGCGTGGCCGAGGGCTGCGGGGAGCCCGGGGTCTGGGCGGTGGAGACCGCGTCTCGGTACCTGGCGCTGGCGGGGGCGGGCTGCGAGCGATGCGGGGCGCCGCCCAGGGTCAGGACCGGACGGGTGGGCCTGCTGGTGCGCTGCTCGCGCCCCGGCTGCGACTGGTGGCGACCCTTCACCGACTACCGGTGACCGGCCATCCGCCACCCGTGACCGACGCCCGGCGGGGACGGCGCGCCCGCCGGCCCCGGCGCGGGTGGCCCGGGGGGCTAGCGGAAGAGGTCGAGCTCCGACGGCCGGATGAGGTCACGACCGCGGCCGGGCGGCGCCTCCGCGTGCCAGCCCCGGATCACCGCCACCGGCACCCGCTCCGTCTTGCGCATGACCAGCTCGCCGGCAGCGGCCAGCTCGTCGGCCACCGCCACCACCGTCGCCCGCATCTCCCGCCCGTGATCGTCCGGCCGGCCCCGGTAGTCGATGAGCGGGGCCAGCCCCGCCACCCCCAGGGCGACGTTGACGATGCCCGTGCGCCAGGGCCTCCCGAAGGTGTCGGCCACGATCACCGCCGTCTCCCGGCCGGTGAGCTCCCGCAACCGCATCCGCAGCAGGGCCGCGCTCCGGTCGCAGTCCTCGGGCAACAGGCACACCACCTCCTGGCCGGGCACGTTGGAGTGGTCCACCCCGGCGTTGGCGCAGACGAAGCCGTGCCGGGTCTCGGTGATCAGCACCCGTTCCGCCCGCACCACCCTGACGCTCTCCTCGAGCACCACCTGCACGAATCGGGGATCGTGGCCGAGCCGCTCGGCGTAGCCCCTGGCGACCTCGCCCGGCTTCACCCGGCGCAGGTCGCGCAGACGACCCTCCGCCTTGGAGACCACCTTCTGGGCCACCACCACCACATCGCCGTCCCGCAGGCCGCCCCGACGGGCGGCGTGGAGCGCGATCAGCGCTCCCAGGTCGTCCCCGGGCCGCACCTCGGGCAGGCCCTGGATGCCGATGATCGAGATGCCCTCACTCATCGGTTCGCGACCACCGCCGGCACGGGCAGGGCTCACCCCGCCAGCCGGCGCAGCTCCTCCAGATCGGCCGGCTCGTCGAGGTCGAGGGCCAGGTCGGGCGACTCGTAGAGCTCGAACCGCACCCCGCGCCCGGCCGCGTCCCGGGCGAACTTCCCCAGCGAGTCGTCGCCGAAGTGCAGACCGAGCACGTCGGGTGGGCAGAGGTAGAGGGCGTTGGTCCCCCCGCGCCCGACGGCAGGGGCCGCCATCGCCGCCGGCCTCCCCATCCGGCGGGCCGCGGCCAGCATCGCGGCGATGGCGGCCCGGCTCACCAGCGGCAGGTCGCTGGACAGCAACAGGACCGCCTCCGCGCCACGCGCTCGGGCGTGCTCGATGCCGCGCCGGGCGGCCAGGTTCTGGCCCCCCGGCCAGTCCTCCAGCAGCACCTCGGCCCCGGCCTCGCCGGCCAGGCGGGCGGCCGCCCCGCTCCCGCACACCGCCAGCACGCGCTCACCGGCCCCCGCCGCCGCCAGCGCCAGGCGGGCGTTGCGCTCGGCCAGCTCCCGGCGCTGGGCCGGCCCCAGCGCCGGCCGCAGGCGCTGCTTGGCTTCCTCGAAGCCCTTGATCAGCACCACCACCCACACCTCCCGGGGCGAGGCCAGGGTCCCGGACCGCATCATCCCCAGCGTCGCCGGAGCCGGGGCAGGATCTCCTTCGCGTAGAGACGCAGGAACCGCGCCTGGTCGTCCCCCGGGTGGTGGAAGACCAGGTGGGTGAAGCCCAGCTCCAGGTAAGGGGCGATCTGCTCGACGTGCTGCTCGGGATCATCGGAGACCAGCCAGCGCCGTTCCGGATGCGTCACCCTGGCGGCGCGCTCCTCCATCTCCCGAGGGTTGTGCACACCCACCTTCTCCTCCGGGGAGAGGGCCAGAGCGGCCCAGATCCTGGTGTCGGCCAGGGCCCGCTCCCGGTCGGTGTCGAACGACACCTTGACCTCGATCGTCTTCTCCAGCTCCTCGACCTCGCGGCCCGCCGCCCTCGCGCCCTCCGCGACCGCCGGCAGCAGGCGGTCCCGGTAGAGGTCCATACCCTTGCCCGAGGTGCAGATGAAGCCGTCCCCCTGCCTCCCGGCGAAGCGAGCGGCCACCTCCCCGGAGGCGGCGACGTAGATCGGCACCGGTCGCTCCGGACGGTCGTACACGGTGGCCCCCCGGACCCGGTAGTACTCCCCCTCGAACTCGACGAACTCCTCGGTCCAGAGCCGGCGGATGAGCCGAACGGCCTCGCTCAGGCGCCGGAACCGCTCCCGGAAGTCGGGCCACTCGATGCCGATCACCGGGACCTCGTTCATCGACTCGCCGGTGCCGACGCCGAGCACGATCCGGTCCGGGAAGAGGACGCCGAGGGTGGCGAAGGCCTGGGCCACGACCGCCGGGTGGTAGCGGAAGGTGGGGGTCAGCACGCTGGTCCCGAGGATCAGGCGCCGGGTCCGCTCCCCGGCCGCGGCCAGCCAGGCGGGCGAGAAGCAGGCGTGGCCGTCGGTGTGGCGCCAGGGCTGGAAGTGGTCGCTCACCCAGGCGCTGTCGAAGCCGAGCTCCTCGGCCAGTACGGCCAGCTCCACCATGGCCCGGGGGCCGAACTGCTCGGCCGAGGCCTTCCAG
>DASRBU010000511.1:0-5647 GCA_035653475.1 Candidatus Dormiibacterota bacterium
CGCGCCGTGGCCACGACCTGGCCGGCCCGGGAGCCGTTGGGCTGGCCGCCGGCCTGGGCCAGGCGCCAGATCGTCACCGGGGCGGCGACCGTGTACAGGGCCAGCACGACGGCGAAGGCCGCCACCGGCTGGGAACCGGACAATCCCGGCAACCGTCGCCAGCCCGGCCACTTGCGAAGGCCGGGCCGGCCCAGCGAGGCGATGACGAGGAGGGCGCCCACGATCGCGACCAACCACCCAATCGCCCTGAAGACGACGATCGCGAGCGCCGCCGCGAGGAGGTAGAGGAGCATCGTCCGCACCGAGATCCGCGGACGCGGCGAGGGCTGGGAGGACGACGGTGCCGGTGACGACGCCGGCGGCGGATCGGCTGCCCTTCGGGTTCACCCTCGATGGGCTGCCAGGTCCGCCCGTCCCATCGCCAGCGACCGTCGTCGGAGATCCACTGACCGTCAACCTGCCTGGGCACGCCGTCCCGTCCCCCTCCCCTTCATACCTGCCGTGCTCCCGTTCCGGGTGCCTGCCGGAAATGGTAGCGTTCGGAAGGTCGTCTCACACGCCCGACAGGCTGGGTCGAGAAGCCCGGGCTGAGAGCTGGTACGGCCGTGACGCACGTGCCCGCGAGGAGCGGACGAAGGGGCGCTCGTACCGCTTGACACCGGGCCGAGGCTCGACTAGCGTTTGCTGCCGATAGGGCCAGGAGAGTCTGCGGCAGGGTTCGCTGCTCCGGTAACGACGCGCGCAGACGCGGCGCCCTTCGATCCGTCCGTCGTTGTCGCGTGATCCGAAGGAGGGGGGATGCCGGGGCTCCACGCCCACTCGGACCGGTCCTCGAGCGGGCCGGGCACCGGGACGTTCGGAGGGCAGCGTCGGGTGGCGGTCCTCGCCCTGGCCATGGCGCCATCCGCCCTGGGGCCGCTGCCCGCCTCCGCCGCCTCCTACTCCACCACCATCACCAGCCCTGCCTCCCGGCGGGGAACCGCGACCACCCCGGTGACGGTCCGGTTCACGGTCACGCCGCTGCAGTGCAGCGGCGGCACCGTCCAGTTCACCTGGGACCGGCGTCCGTGGGGCCCGGCACGGTCGCTGACCCGGGCTCGTGCTCCACGGCCCAGACGCTGCTCGCACCGTCGCCGTACACCGCGCCCGGCCTCCACGCCGTGTGCACCGACTTCTCGCCACCGGCCGGGGGGTGCGGATCGTCCGTGATCCGGTGGGCTTCACCGTCGTGGCTACCCCCACGCCCGGGTCGGGGCCCTCGCCCAGCCCCAGCCCCGCCACCTTCCGCCCCCGGGTCTCGGTCAGCGGTGGGGGCACGGTCGACAGCGTGCCGGCCGGCATCGATTGCGGCTCCACCTGCGACGCCATGTTCTCCATCGGCACCCGGGTGACGCTGCGTGCGCTGCCGGTGGCGGGTGCCGACCTCGGCGGGTGGGGCGGTGACTGCGCCGGCGCACCCGTCGACCCGCCCTGCACGCTGACCATAACGCGCGATCGCTCGGTCTCCGCCACCTTCACCGAGCCCGCCGGCCAGCCGCCCACGGTGACCTTCGTCCCCCCGACCGACCCGCTGCAGACCGGCACGCCGCTGCTCTTCGACGCCGGCGCGCTGACCGCCACCGGCGGCGTCTTCGCCGACGCGCGGGGGACGGTGGCGGTGGCCGGGCTCTCCCAGGACGGGGCCCGGGGCCGCACGCGGTGCTGCACCTGCCGCCGGCGCCGACCGGCTCGGCGGTGCTCTGGTTGGCGTGGGCCCCCTCGGTGGCGCGGTCGTCGTCGCCCGGATCGGCCTGCTCCTCGTGCGACGGCGGCGTGCGTGCCGTGGCGGAGGGACTGCCTCCGGCAGCTGAGGCCGCGTTCGACCCGCATGAACAGGAGGTAAGAACCATGGGATGGCACCCTCGACACGCTCGGGGCGGGCGTTCGCTGGCGCTTGGCGCGCTGGCCGCCTGCCTGCTGCTGGCCGCCTGCGGCGGCTCCCCGTCATCCGGACAGGCGTCTCGGGCCCCGGCCGCCCGGACCTCGTCCGGCTCCGGGCCCGTGCCCGCCTCGGGGTCGGGCGGTGGCACCCGCGTCTTCTCGGGCAGCATCAGCCTCACCGGAGCGGTGGTGGTGTCGGGCGACTGGACCGACGACGCGGAGGCGTGGGCCGGCAGCTGCCAGTCCTGGGCGACGCAATCACGGGTCGGCGCCGGTCCGCTCAACGTGCCCGGGCCAGGTGGTCCTCAGGGCGCCTCGGTGGGCGGGCACATGGTAGGGCTCGCCTTCGTCTTCTCCACGTACGCCGGCCCCGGTAGCTACACTCACGACCCTGCCAACAAGGGGCTGGAGGTCGACGGCCACGTCTACGGGCCCCCCGCCAGCTACACGTTGAAGGTGGCGCCGGACGGCAGCGGGTCGCTCACCTTCTCCAACGCCGCCAACCCGCTCGCCTCCTCGCAGGTGCTCTCGGGCAGCGAGAGCTGGACCTGCAAGTGAGCCCGATACGCGCCGGCTCCCGTCCTCACCGGAGCGACGCCGGCGGCCTGCAGGGCGACGCGTGTCCCGCCATGGCGGCGCCCCGGGCGGCCCTGGCCGCGGCCGCGCTGGCGGCCGTGCTGGGGCTCGCCGGCTGCGGCGGGGGATCGTCCCCGTCGTCGGCGCCGACCGCCAGCTCCGGCTCCGGCGTGCCACGGGCATCCGCGCCGCCGACCGTCTCCTCGCCGGCCGCGAGCCCGGCACCGGCGGCCGACGTCTGCAGCCTGCTGCCGGCTTCGACCGTGGCCTCCTTCGCCGGCATCGCCGTGGCCGGCTCCCAGCCCAGGAGCGTGCCCGACGGCAGCGCTTGCGACTACCAGACGCCGTCCAACCCCTCCAACCCGCTGATCGTCGTCATCCTCCTCACCGCCAACGCCGCCGCCCACTATCAGAGCCTGCACGCGGCGGACTTCACCCCCATCGCCGTGTCCGGGGTTGGAGACCAGGCCTTCGCCGACAGCTCCACCGGCCTGGTGGTGCTGTCAGGGAGCCGGGTCATCGAGGTGAGCGGCGTCCCCGGCCAGGAGCAGAAGGACTTCAGCCGGGAGGTGAAGCTGGTGCAGGCGCTGACGACCGCGCTGCGGTGACGCCGTCGGCCCGTGGCGGGTGGGGCGCCCGGGGACCGCCTCGCTCAGCCGGACACGGTCCGCCCCAGATCGGCCACCGGTCCCCAGAGGTTGACGGTGCGGGGGCCGACGGCCCAGGTGCGGGGTCGGTACTCGGCCCGGTCGTCGTAGAAGCGCTCCATCTCGGCGGAGAGCTCGACGTGGTTGCCCTCGGGGTCGTCGAACATGACGAAGAGGTTGTTGCCCGGCCCGTGACGGCCCGGCCCCCAGATCAGGGGCACGTTCCTCGCCGCCAGCTCGTCGCCCCAGGTCTTGAAGTCGGCCCAGCCGGCGACCTCGTAGGCGTGGTGGTCGAGGCCGGGGGTGTCGCCGGCCACCGCGGCCAGGGTGTGGTGCTCAGGGTTGCAGCGCAGCCAGGTGAAGATCTCGCCCATCCGGTCCGAGATCCGGAAGCCCACCACCCGGCAGTAGAAGTCCTCCAGGTCGGCGACGGCCCGGGTGACCAGGGTCAGGTGGTGCAGCCGGATGGGACGTCGCCCGCCGTCGGCGACCACCTCACCGGAGCGGTCGACGCGGCCGTGCACCTCCACCCGGTTGCCCTCCGGATCGGCAAAGGTCAGCGTCGTCGGGTGGGCCCCCGGCGGTCGCTCCCCGGTCGTGTGCACGCCGGCTCGCTCCAGGCGGGCGGCCAGCTCGTCCAGCTGCCGGGGCTCGCGCACCTCCAGGCCGAAGTGGTCGAGGCCAGGCCGTCCCCGGCGCAGCTCCAGCACGTGGTCCCCGCGGCCCCAGCCCAGCCGCAGCCACCCCTGACCCCGCTCGTGCGGGCTCAAGCCCACGATCTCGCGGTAGAAGCGGTCGGCCGCCGACAGGTCGCGGCAGCCGAGCGCCAGGTGCGAGAGGTACGCGCTCAACATGGGTACCTGCCTCCGTCCCCGGCGACGGGTGCTCTCCTGCCACGCAGGACGGTGCCCTGCGTCTGCAGACGATACCGGGCGCAGGGTGGCCCTTCCAGCACCGATCAGGCGCCGCCGGCCGGCGGTCTGCTACCCTCCCCGTCCGGTCGCCCCGGGTTTCCGGCCGCGGGCGCGGGATGGCTGCAGAAGGGCAGAGGAGGTCGAGCACGAGCACGGCTCCGTCGCCGACCAGGATCCGAGGCCGAGGGCCGGCCCTGGCCCTCCTGGCCCTGTTCCTCGCGTGCTCAGCGCTCTGGGCCTGTGGCGGGCCGTCCGCCCTCGCCGCCGGCCGGCTGCCCACCGTGCGAGGTCGTGACCTCGTCTACCAGGGGCAGGTGCTTCGTCTGCGTGGGGTCAACTTCAACAACGAGCCGGCCCTGAGCTGCTGCGGTGGCCCCAACATCGATGCCATCGATTACGGCCCCTCCGATTACGCTCAGGTGGCCCTCTGGGCTGGCAACAGCGTCCGCTTCGGGCTCGACTACGCCTGGTACGCTGCCGACCGCACGCGCTTCTTCCAGGTGCTCGACCGGCACCTGGCCTGGGCCGCCGCCGACCACCTCTGGATGTACCTGGTGCTGTACCAGGCGCCCGGGTACGGTGAGTCGCAGGCGACCTTCTGGCACAGCCGGCAGGACCAGCAGGCCGTGGTCCGCTTCTGGCGGGACGTGGCCGCCCACTACGCCACCAGCGCCACCGTACTCGGCTACGACGTCCTCAACGAGCCCGCGCCGCCCTCCATGGCCGCCTGGACCTCGCTGGCCCGGGAGCTGCGCTCCGCCATCGCCGAGATCGACCCCGGCCACCTGGTCATCCTGGAGGCGGCGACCGACCCCAACGACGTGCCGGACGTGACCGGCTCCGACGTGGTCTTCTCCGTCCACAACTACCCGGGCGGCGACGACTATCCCGGCTCCACGCCCCGGAGCTGGCGCCGGGACGTCCCTCTGATCGTGGGCGAGTTCGGGGCCAAGCCCTCGGACCCGGATCCGGTGGGGTGGGTGGCCTCGGAGATCGATCGCTACGAGCGCGACGGCGTGAGCTGGACCTACTTCGTCATGCACGAGGGACCAGGTGACTACGGACTCTACGCCTGCGGACGCGCCGACCAGCTCGCCTGCCCCTGGACGGCCATGATCGACGTCGTCGCGGCCGGTATGCGCGGCAGCCTGCGACCCACCTGAGGGGAGGTTCCCGCTCGGGCGCCGACGACGCCCGAGGCGTCCTCGACCCGGCCCCCGGCGCGGCCGTCAGCCCGCCGCCCGGCGCAGGCGGGCCAGGGCCTCGTCTCTGGGGAGCAGCGCCAGCGTGTAGTGGAGCGGGGGAGAGACCCGGCCCGCCACCGCCTCCCGGATGGGAGTGTAGAGCCTGCCCCGGCTCCAGCCGCGCTCCCGACGGAGCCCCTCCAGCGCGCTCTCCACCGGCCCGGGCGCCCAGTCGACCTCCTCGAGGCGCTCTCGGGCGGCACGGACCATCTCCCGCTGCTCGGGGTCGAGCTCAGGTGGGGTGGGCGGCGTGCGCAGGTAGGCGAGCAGCTCGGAGGCGCGGCCCAGATAGGGCAGTCGCTCCTTCAGGGCGGGGGCCGCAGCCGTCACCGTCTCCTCCGGCAGG
>DASRBU010000512.1:0-5069 GCA_035653475.1 Candidatus Dormiibacterota bacterium
GGACCTGGTGGTCCAGCTCACCCGGGGCCAGCTCGCCGACCACGCCATCCTGACCGTGGGCGTGATGACGGCCGAGGTGGTCACCCAGGGCTTCAACATCGTGGGCAAGACCGGCACCGTGACCATCACCGGGGTCGGACCCGGCACCACCGTGCAGCTGCCCGGCGGCCCCATGACCGGCTGGCAGAAGCGGGTCCAGGGGGCGCTCTTCGGGGCCGCCAACCCCATGTACGACATCCCCAAGCTGCTGGGGCTGTACCGGGCCGGGCAGCTCAAGCTGGACGAGCTGATCACCCGTCGCTACTCCCTGGAGCAGATCAACGAGGGATACCGCGACATGCTCGAGGGCCGGAACATCCGCGGCGTGATCGTGCACGAGCACTGAGCGCCGGGCGCCGCCGGGGTCGGAGGCCCGGGCCGGCGTCGGGCGGTGCGGCGCCCACCGCCGCGCCGCCCGGCCCGCCCTGGCGAGGGGCGCAGGCCGTAACCTGGGAAGAAGGCAGCGCGGCGGCCTGACGACGGAGGTGCCGAGCGCTATGGACGGTAAGGAGTGGATCGCTCAGGAGCTGGAGGCGACGCGCCTGCGGACGGCACGGCTGCTCGAGCCCCTGGACGATGAGCGGCTGACCACGCAGCACGACCCGCTGATGAGCCCGCCGGTCTGGGACTACGCCCACGTGGGGGCGTTCGAGGAGTTGTGGTTGGTGCGGGCGCTGTCCGGCGCCCCGGTCCTCGACGACGACCTGTTGCGGGTCTACGACGCGATCGAGACCCCGCGGGTGGTGCGCCGCCACCGGCGGCTCCTGGACCGCGCCGAGACCGAGTCCTACCTGGCCGAGGTGCGCCGCCGCACGCTGGCCCTGCTGGAGGAGGTCGACCTCGACTCCGACGACCCCTTGCTGCGCGGCGGGTTCGTCTATGACCTGGTCCTCCAGCACGAGCACCAGCACGGCGAGACCATCCTGCAGACCATCCAGCTGACGCCCGGTCGCTACCTCGAGGAGCTGCCGCCCCTCCCCCCCGGCCGGCCGGTGTCCCGTGCCCCGGTGGAGGTGGAGGGTGGGGTCTACCCCATCGGCACCGACCGGCACGAGCCCTACGACAACGAGCACCCTCGGCACCTGGTGGAGCTGGCTCCGTACGCCATCGATCGCTTCCCGGTCAGCAACCGTGAGTACCTGGCCTTCATGGAGGACGGCGGCTACCGGCGTCGGGAGCTGTGGAGCGCCGACGGCTGGGAGTGGAACCGGACCTTCGGGACGGGAGCGCCGGAGTACTGGGTCCGGCGCGGAGCCATCTGGCACGTCACCTGCTTCGGCCACGAGCTCCCGGTCGACCCCGACCTGCCGGTGATGCACGTGTGCTACTTCGAGGCCGAGGCCTACGCCCGCTGGGCCGGCAAGCGCCTGCCCACCGAGTTCGAGTGGGAGGTGGCGGCGGGCTGGGACCCGGCCAGCGGCCGACAGCGGCGCTACCCCTGGGGCGACGATCCTCCCGTCCCGGCCCGAGCCAACCTCGATCAGGTCCGCTTCCGCCCCGCCCCCCTGGGGGCCTATCCCGACGGGGCCAGCGCCCTCGGCTGCGAGCAGATGCTGGGCGACGTCTGGGAGTGGACCAGCAGCGACTTCCGGCCCTATCCCGGCTTCGTGGCCTATCCCTACCGGGAGTACTCGGAGCCGTTCTTCGGGGATCGGTTCAAGGTCCTGAGGGGAGGGTCCTGGGCCACCCGGCCGGCGGTGGCCCGGGTCAGCTTCCGCAACTGGGACTCCCGCCTGCGCCGTCAGATCTTCGCCGGCTTCCGCTGCGCGGTCGACCGTCCGTGAGCGCCGTTCCCGCCCCGCTCACCCTGGCCGTCCACACCCTGGGCCGCGACCGTCGCCGTCGCATGGCCGAGGACGTCCGCCGCTCGCTCGGCGGTGAACCCCGGGAGCTCCCCTGCCGCTACCTGTACGACGAGCGGGGCTCGCAGCTCTTCGACCGGATCACCCGCCTCCCCGAGTACTACCTGACCAGGGCCGAGCGCGAGATCCTGGAGGCGCGCGCCGATCGGATCGTGGATCTGGCCTGCCCGGCCTCGATGGTGGAGCTCGGCGCCGGTTCCTGCGAGAAGACCCGGCTCCTGCTGGCGGCCGGACGGCGGAGGGGTTACCTGCGCTATTTCGTGCCTTTCGACATCAGCGAGACCGCCCTCTGGGAGGCGGCGCGGGGGCTGGCGGAGGAGTTCCGAGGGCTCTGCGTGTACGGGCTGGTCGGGGACTTCGACGACGACCTGCACCGCATCCCCCGCCTGGGCCGCCAGCTGGTGCTCTTCCTGGGCAGCACCATCGGCAACTTCGACGAGGTGGAGCGGGTGTCGTTCCTGCGGCGGCTGGGCAGCCTCATGAGCGGGGAGGATCGTCTCCTCCTCGGCGTGGACCTGATGAAGGACACCGGCCTGCTCCGGGCCGCCTACGACGACGCCTCGGGCGTCACCGCCGAGTTCAACCGCAACCTGCTCTCGGTGCTCAACCGCGAGCTGGGGGCCGACTTCGTCCCCGAGGCCTTCGAGCACGTGGCCCGGGTCGATCGGGCGCGGCAGCGGGTGGAGCTGTTCTTGCGCTCCGGGCGGGAGCAGGTGGTGACCATCCCGGAGGCGGGGCTCGAGGTGCGATTTCGGGCCGGCGACCTGATCCGGACCGAGATCTCGGCCAAGTTCACCCGGGGCTCGGTGGCAGAGATGCTGGAGGGCGCCGGCTTCGCCCTGCGCGGCTGGTTCACCGACCGACGGCGGCAGTTCGCGCTGGCCCTGGCCTCGCCCCGGGACGGGTAGGAGACGGCGGCGAACGGTGCCGGTCGCGGGGCCGCACACCCGGCAGGGTCCGCGGCTCCGGCCGAACCGGGGCGACCGAGGGACGGAGGATCGCGGATGAGGTTGGTGAGCTTCGGGGGGGCGGCCCAGGGCTTCGGCGCGGCCGGCGTCCGGGCGGAGCCGGAAGGCGTCCTCCGCGGGGCGGTGGTCTGGTGAGAGCCGGGCCGGCGCGGCAGGATGAACGGATGCCGATCGAGGTCGCCGCCTTCAGCGATCAGGGACCGCGCTGGGAGATGGAGGATCGTCACGTGCTGCTGGCCGAGGCCGGGGAGGTGCTGGGCGCGGTCTTCGACGGCCACAACGGTGCCTGGGTGGCCGAGCTGGCCGCCAGGCTCCTCCCCGGGCTCCGGGACCATCCCCCCGCCGAGGCCCTGACCGCCATCCATCGCCAGGCGCACGGTCTGCCCGGCGGCGCCTGCGCGGTCGTCTTCCACCTACAGGGGGACCGGCTCGAGGTCGCCAACGTCGGCGACGCCGAGCTGGCGCTGGTGGTCGCCGGTGAGGCCCGTCTCCTGACCCGGCGGCACCGGCTCGACGATCCCGAAGAGCGGGCCCGGATCCTGGCCCGGGGAGGCGTGATCCAGTGGCCGTACGCGGTCGATCCGCGAACCCTCCGCGGGTTGATGCCCACCCGCGCCCTGGGTGATCACGAGCTGGAGCGAATCGGGATCGTCTGCGAGCCGCATCGCTGGTCGGGTCGGTTCGGTGAGGGCTGGCTGGTGGCCGCCTGCGACGGGCTCTGGGACGTGCTCGAGGCCGAGGAGCTGCCCCGTCTGCTCCACGGCTCGGCCGAGGAGACGGCCCGTCGCCTGGGCGAGGAGGCCCTCCGGGTCCGGGGCTCCACGGACAACCTCACCGTCCTGGTCGTGCACCGGGTCTGATCGCCGTCCCGGCCCCGGCCGCCCGCAGGGCCCCGAGCAGGCCGACGTCGGCCACGGCCAGCGCCGCTGGCCAGGGGAACCAGGCCACCTCACGACTCTCCCCCGGTCCCGCCCGCGGCTCCCGGTCGGCGGCCCGGAACAGGTAGCGGAGGTCGAGGTGGGTGTGGCCCAGCGGCCCGGGATGGACGTCGACGTGCAGTGGCCTTGTGCCCGCCGCGCGCAGGAGCAGACCGGTCTCCTCCCATGCCTCGCGCCGCGCCGCCTCCCAGGGCGCCTCGCCCGGCTCCAGGTGGCCGCCGGGCTGGAGCCACGCGTCCAGTCGCCGGTGGCGGTGGAGCAGCACCCCGCGGGGACCGAGCACCACCGCGGAGGCGGTCACGTGCACGGGCCCGGCCAGACGGTCGAAGGGGTTGGCCAGGCGGTCCAGCTCCCGCAGCAGCCTGGTGCGCGACCGGCGTTCCCGGAGGTCCACCGGCGGCGGCAGGGTCGAGATCTGGGTGCGCACCAGCGCGCGCAGCTCCTCCACCGTCCAGCCGGCCACCCGACCAGCGTATCCGGGGGCTTGCATCCCCCGTCCCCCGGCCTGTCACCATAGGCGCCGACCATGGGGGGGATCGCAGGCAATGCTCCGGCCGAGGGTGGAGAGGCGGCCGGCTACCGGCCGGGCTCGGCGGAGGACTTCGACCGTCTCTACGAGGCCACCTACCACCGGCTGTTCGCCACCGTGCTGGCCCTGCTGCGCGACCGGGCGGCGGCCGAGGACTGCACCCAGGAGGCCTACGTACGGGCCTACCGGGCCTGGGCGAGCTGGAGGCCGGACGCCCCGGTCGAGGCCTGGCTGCACCGGATTGCCATCAACGTCGCCTTCTCCCACCGTCGCCGGGAGCGGTTGCGCCAGGTCGGCCAACTGCTGATGCGCCTCGGCCCCCCGGCGGAGCCCGACCCCGCCGATGAGGCCACCACCCCGGAGCTGCTGCGCGAGCTGCGGGCGTTACCGCCCAAGCAGGCGGCGGCGCTCGTGCTCCGGCACGTCCACGGCTACAGCAATCGCGAGATCGCCCACGCCCTGGGCGTGCCGGAGCGCACCGTGGCCTCCCGCCTGGCCGCGGCCCGGGCCAGGCTGCAGGTTCGCCTGCGCGAGCTGCGAGATTCGGGTACCCGGCTGGCTCCCAGCGTTCCCTCTGACGAATGAGTCCCAAGGGAAGCGGAGAGCGGGACGAGTTCGAGGACTGGCTCGGGCGCGAGCTGCAGCGCACGCTGGGCCCAGTGCGCGGCCCCAGCCCGCGCGCGTCCCAGGCCGCCTTCCGCGCCGCTTCCCGCCGACGAGGAGGAACGCTGAT
>DASRBU010000513.1:0-2590 GCA_035653475.1 Candidatus Dormiibacterota bacterium
CCGCCTGGCCGGCTGCGGCCAGGCGCACCACCGCCATGCCCCCCGCCGGAACCGTGACCTCGACCTGCTCCTGCCCCGGACGTCGAACGCCGTTCACCTCCAGGACCGTCGCCGGCGGGAGGTGGGGTCGCCGGACGAGGACGGTCCTCGGCAGGGGATCGGGGTTGTGCAGGCAGGCCTCGTCGGCGGTCATCAGGACCTCCCACCCCCGCGGGCCCAGCCGCTGCAGGTAGGCGTGACGCGCCACCTCATCCAGGCCCACCCAGCTCGGCGCCACCACCCGGTTGACCGCCTCGGCCCATTCCACCAGCCCCTGGAAGGCCGGCCCCAACCGCCCCAGGTGGCCGAAGCCGAGCACCGGACGGCCCAGGAAGAGGTCGATCAAAAAGCCGTGGTCGTTGAAGCCCCGCCGCCAGAGCAACGGGTAGCCCTCCCAGGCCAGGTCGGCCGGCCGCAGCCCGAGCGCGGGGTCGTCCGGGATGGGGACGCCCAGGGGGAACTTGTCGTAGAGGTTGCAGGTGGCGACGAAGCCGAGACGGCGGAGGTCGTCGAAGACGGCCGCCGGGCCCACGCCGTAGGGGAAGACCATGACCCGCTCCAGCCCCAGGCCGTGCCGTTGCCAGAAACGAAGGCCATGGCCAACCGCCCGCCGCAAGGCCAGACGCTGGCGGCCCAGCGGCCGGGCCGGGTAGCGCGACCGCCTCGCCTCGGGCAGGTAGAACTCGTAGCCGTCGTGGTCGCAGCCGTGGTAGCAGGCCGAGACCAGCTCGGGGTGCCGCCGCAACAGCTCGACCACGGCCGGGTCGGCCAACGGCAGCTCTCGGGGCACGGTGGCGATGGTGACGTGGAAGCGGTGCTCGCGGGCCTGTGCCAGCAGGAGGTCCAGGCGCAGGCCCAGGCGGTCACGACGCAGGGCCGGATCGTCGATGGAGAAGTTGGCCAGGGCCAGGGGTGGATGCCAGGCGGCCCGCCCGTAGCACTGGCGCAGCAGCATCATCGGCACCAGCGCCGCCGCGGCCCGCCGGGAGGCCAGGATGCGCCACAGGGGCCGGGTCAGCTCGGCGGCGGTGGTGCTGAGGACCACCCGACCACCTCCCACCCGGCACTCCGCGGCCAGCGGCAGCCGGTCGCCGGCCCCGCAGGCCAGGGTCCGCCAGCCGGGGCCGGTCCGGAGACCGAACGATCCACCCCCGCCCGCCAGCCTGGCCCCGGTCAGCTCCCGGGCCACGTCCCCCGCCTCCGGGGGAAAGGACAGGTCGGCGTCGGCGCCGGCCACCAGCTCCGGGACGGCAAGGCCGAGCCGCCCACCCAGCGCCGCCAGCGCCGGGAGAGCCGGAGGCCGGAGACCGTCCACGTAGACGGTGCCGCCCCGGTGCAGGAAGGCGACCAGACCACTCAGCGCCGGTTCCCGGAGTTGGAGCAGGACCGGTACGGGGACGCGCAGCAGCGGCCAGCGTCCGGCCAGGGCGCGGCTCAGCACCTCCCCGGGGCCGTCCTCCCCGGCCGTTGTCAGGGTCACTCCGTAGAACTCGGCGGCCGCCGACAGCGCGCTACCCGAGCGCCCCAGGTCCCCGACCACCGGCGCCGCCGGGGTGGGAGGCTCGGTGGTGACCGGGCGGAGCGCCTCGGACACGACCCGGGGCGTCGCCGGCGGGCGCACGTAGCCGGGGCGGTCCTTCCAGAGCAGCTCCCTCCACCGGTCCCGCCGGGCCACCACCGCCCGTCGCGCCGCCGCCCGGAGCCCCGCCAGGCGCGCGGGGGGAGGTCCGGCCAGGACCGCGAGGTCGGCCAGGGCCACCTGCAGCCGGTCCGCGATCGCGGGCCAGGCGAAGGGCTGGACGAGATGCCGGGTGGCGACGCGCCGGTGGGAGACCTCCAGCGCCCGCGCCACCAGCTCCTCCGGGGTGTCCACCAGGTGGACCCCGGGCGCCGAGCCCAGCCGCTCGGGCAGGGCGCCGAACCTGAAGCTGACCACCGGGAGGTCGCTGGCCAGCGCCTCCAGGACCGAGAGCGGCATGGCCACTGCGTCCTCCCGCGAGGTGGTGGTGAAGACGTAGGCGTCCGCCAGCCGGTAGAGCTCCTCGACCTCGGGCTGGTAGCCCTCGAGCACGGTCACCCCACCCCGAATCAGCTCGGCGCGCAGGCGCTCCGACTCGGCCCCGCGATGGCGGCTGGCCACCACCACCACCGTCACCCCGGCCGTCGCCGCCAGGGGCAAGAGGGCGGTGAGGTTCCGACCCGCCCTCAGGTGGCCGACGTGGAGGAGGATGCGGCGGTCGAGCGGTAGCCCCCACTTGCCCCGGAGCCGTTCCTTCTCGCCCGACAGCGGGGGCCGGAACCGCTCCAGGTCCACTCCGCCCGACACCCGGATGGCGTTCACGCCGGCGGCCAGAGCGCGCCGCCGGTCCTCGTCGGTGGGGAGCAGCAGCAGCTCGGGCATCAGGGCCCGGGGGAAGCGGTGCAGGGCCCGCGAGGCCACTCCTTGCAGGGCCACGAAGGCGACCGGGGCCCGACAGAGGCGCCGCAGGACCTGGGCGCGCACCAGCGCGGCCGTGGTCAGCGAGCTGCGCGAGGCGTAGACCACGACCTC
>DASRBU010000514.1:0-3665 GCA_035653475.1 Candidatus Dormiibacterota bacterium
ATGCGCTCGAAGCCGAGCGCGTAGGCGGTGCCGCCCGCCACCATGGGCAGCGAGACCAGGTGCGCCACCACGTCGTCCGGCCTGATGCCGGCGGTGAAGAAGGCGTTGGCCACCCCGTCCGCCCACGCCTCCACGTCGGCCCGGGTCAGGCCGTAGTACACCGGGCGCCCGGTGGTCCCCGAGGAGGACACGAACCGGACCACGCGTCCCAGGTCCACCGCCTGCTGGGCGCCCAGGGGCTGCCCGGACGGGGCCACGTCCTGGGCCCGGCGCAGCTCGTCCTTGGAGGTGAGGGGGAGCTGGCCCAGCCAGCGCGGCACCTCGGGGCCCGATGGTGCTCCCCCCACGCCCTCCAGCTTGCGGCGGTAGAAGGCGGACCGGGCGCGCAGGTCGGCGATCGTCTGCGCCACCCGCTGGCACTGCCAGGCCACCACCTCCGGCCAGGGTTTCGTCTCCAGCTCCGGGTTCCAGTAGGGCTCCATGCGCCTTGCTCCGACGAGCATCCCCACCCTAGCACGCGACCATCCGGCCTCCGATGTGGCACGGTGCCAGACGTCAGCGCCGTGGCTCGGCACGACGGTCCAACGGCCCGAGCGTCTGCTGAAGGTCGAGCAACTGCAACGCGACCTGGAGGTGGAGCCGGTCGGTGGCGGACGAGAGGTCAACGCCCAGCAGCTCCTCAATCCTGGCCGCTCGGTAGCGCCCGGTGTTGGGGTGCAGGCCGAGCCGTCTGGCCGCCGCCTTGACGCTGAAGTTGCAGGCCGCCAGCGTGCGCAGGAAGGTGGTCCAGCCGGAGCCGTGCTCGCGGTCGTAGGCGAGGAGGGGACCCAGGTGTCGCTCCAGATAGCGGTCGATGTCCTGGGGGCCGGCCGGGCGGGCGAGCAGGCCGAGCAGGCCCATCTGCTCCATCAGCACCACCCGGCGGCCGCTCCCGACCAGCCTGCGGGCACCGACCACGGTGGTGGCCTCCTCCAGGGAGCGGCGGAGGTCGACGGCACGCGTCGCCGGGCTCCCCACCCCGAGGAAGAGGTCCTCGGCCTCGGGAACCCGAGCGGACGTGGTCAGGTCGTGCAGGACCGCCTCCAGGCGGTGCGCGCAGGCCTCGGCCTCGGCGTCGGTGTCGGGCAGGATCAGGACCAGGTCCTCGTCTCCGGCGACCGCGGCCGAGCCCGGCCAGGCGCGGGCCAGGAGCAGCTGCAGGGTGCGGTGCAGCCGGGCGAAGCGGGCGTGCCAGCGGCTCGACGCCACCGGCTCCGACCGTTCCCGCCGCACCCGCAGCCGGCCGCCCCGGAGCGGCTGGCCGGGGTCGACCTCGAGCCGGCGGAGCAGGTTGCGGGCCTCGACCTCGCTCTCCGTCACCAGCAGGCGCTGGACCATGTCGGCGTGGAGGCGCCGCTCGAGGTCGTAGATCTCGACCTCCTTCACCATCTCCAGCGCGAACACCAGCGCCGCTTGCTGCAGGGTGCGCCGGGCCAGATCGTCGATGCGGTCGGCGGGGCCGTAGGTGCCGACGCCTCCCAGCAGCTCGGGACCGACCACGATCGGCACCACCATCAGCTCCTCCTGGCCCAGCTCCGCGCGCAGCGGCTCCAGGGGCCGGCTGCCGTTGGCTCCGGCCAGCAACCCGTGCATGGCGCGGGCAGCGGCCGCCGCCTCCGGTCGATGCTTGAGATCGTGGCAGAGCGTGGTCCGCCCCACGCTGTCGACGACCATCACCGGTAGCGCCACCAGCTCCGCCAGCCGGTCGGCCAGCGCCTGCAGGTCCTCGCCGCCGAGCACCATCCCGACCAGGGCGTTGTGGATCTCGATGATCCGCTCCAGCTGGCGCTGGTGACGGCGCAGCTCCCGCATCATGGCCGCCGACTGGATGATGACCGCGAGCTGGGGCGCCAGCAGCAGCGCCAGCTCCACGTCCTGGGGGGTGAAGTCGCCGCTGCGCTTGTTGGTGGCGTGGAACACGCCGATGGGACGGCCCTCGATCTGGAGCGGCACGGTGAGGATGCGCCGGGCCCGGTAGAGCCTGACGAACCGCTGCAGCACCCTGGGGTCGTTGGGGGCGTCGTTGGTGAAGTAGGGCTGGCCGCTCACGAACACGGTCACGGCGTTGCCCCCGCCCGAGAGCGGCACGTGGTAGGCGGAGATCAGCTCATCGCTGTCGAAGCCGAAGGCCGGCTTCTGGAGCACCAGCTCGCCGCTGGCCTCGTCGTAGAGCATGAACCCGCCGGACTCGGCGTCGAGGATCTTGCTCACCTTCTCGATGACCTCGGCCAGGACCTGCTCGTAGTCGGCGCCGGAGACGATGGTCCGACCGATCTCGGCGATCGCGGCCACCTGGCGCTCGGAGAAGGTGGCGCCGAAGCGGGCCCAGCCCGGCTGCCCCGGGAAGCCGCCCTGCCCCGGCGTCGTCGGGGGTGAGACCTCCATACCGGGAGTGTAGGGGGCTGCCTGGCATCGAGGGACAACTGATCGACCCATCCTCCGGCCTCACGTGCCATGGTCGGTGCCGGAGGGGCCTGGTACGGTCCTCACCATCACCACGGTCAGGCGGAGGTGCGGCAGGTGGGCTACACGATCGACGTCGATATCGGGGGCACCCTGACCGACGGTCTCTTCAGCGACGGCCGGCGGGCCGAGATGGTCAAGGTCGACACCACCCCGCACGACGTCACCGTTTGCTTCTTCGAGTGCCTCAACCAGGGGGCGCGACGCTTCGGGTACGAGGACCTGCGGGAGTTCCTGGAACGGGTCGACGTGGTTCGATGGTCCAGCACCATCGCCACCAACGTGCTCGCCGAGCGCAAGGGCCCGCGGGTCGGCCTGCTCGTGAACCGGGCCCCGGCCGAGAACCTCTACGGCCCGGCCCCAAGCCCGGCGGTGGGGTTCCTGGTCGCCCCTCAGCACATCGCGGTGGTGGCGACGCCGGTGGACCGGGCCGAGGTCCTGAGGGCCACCCGCGCCCTCCTCGAGCGCGGGGTCCGCCGGGTCTGTGTCAGCCTGGCCGGCGCCCACGCCGACCCCACCTCGGAGCGACTGGCCAGGTCCTGGATCGAGCAGCAGTATCCCGACCACTACCTCGGCTCGGTGCCCGTCCTGCTGGGCAGCGACATGGTGCACCATCCGGACGACCGGACGCGAACCCACCTGGCCCTGCTCAACGCCTACGTGCACGGGCCGCTGGCGAGCGGGCTCTTCAAGGCGGAGGACGAGGCCCTCCAGCTGCGGTACCGGCGGCCGATCTACATCGGGCACGTCAACGGCGGGGTGGCCAGGATCGCGAAGACGAAGGGGGTCGACACCATCGAGTCGGGCCCGGTCTTCGGGCTGAACGCGAGCGCCTACTTCGCGCGCGCCTATGGCCTGGAGCGGGTGGTCTCGCTGGACGTCGGCGGAACCACCTCCAAGGTCGGGCTGGTGGAGGGAGGCAGCGTCGCCGTGAGCGACGAGGGCGAGGTCTTCGGCGTGGGCCTGCGCCTGCCCTGGATGGCGCTCCACTCCCTCGCCCTCGGTGGGGGGAGCGTGGCCAGGCTGGAGGCGGGGGGCGTGGCGCTGGGGCCGGAGAGCATGGGGGCGTACCCGGGGCCGGCCTGCTACGACCTGGGGTCGCAGCGGCCGACGCTGACCGACGCCCTGCTGGTGGCGGGGATGCTCAACCCCGACCGCTTCCT
>DASRBU010000515.1:0-5074 GCA_035653475.1 Candidatus Dormiibacterota bacterium
CGCCATCTACGTCTCGAGCCTGCTGGGGCTGGGCTGGGGCCAGCTCGGGGTGCTGCCCTACTTCACCAGCGTGACCGTGGTGGCGGTCTCGGGGGGCCGGTTCGTGGTGCGCTCGATCGCCGACGCCACCCACCTGTCGGCGGCCGACTGAGCCCGACCCTCCCGGCCGGCGGGGCCGCGATGACGGTCCGGTGGCGCGCCCGAGGCGGTTGGCTCAGGTGAAGGCGTCGCGGACCTCGATCCCGGGGAACTCGAGGAGATCCCGATCTGGCTCCAGATGGTCGAGATCCCGCGCTGTCGCATCAGCGCCACCGGGTGGGCGTCTGACGCCAGGTTGCCCCGCGTCGGGGTGGCCCCGGCCACGTGCCGGTACCGGTCCCGGAAGCCGTCGCCCTCGCCGCAGGCGCGAACGTGGGGCCGGGAGCTGAGGTCCTCGACGTCGGCCATCGCCCCGGCCGCGGCGAGCGGCCGCTGGAAGACCGCGGGGTGGGTGGCGATCCGCAGGTAGCCGAGGGCGACCAGCCAGAGGGCGTAGACCAGGTCCGGACCGGCCGCGAGCGTCTCCAGCCCCTCCAGGGCCCGCTCGCGGAACCGGCTGGATTCGTCCCCGGCAAGAGGGGCAGGTTGGTGTCGAAGGTGGCGGTCACCGCCCGTCGAGCATCCGTGCCAGCGCGTCCTCGTCCTCGAGGTCGACTCGGGTGGCCATCGCCCGAGCCGTCCAGCGGAGCGGACGCGCCGTCCGCTCGGTCGCTTCCGTTACGGCCAGGGCCTGGGCCAGGAGCTGGTTGACCGGCTCGCTGAGCGACGTCCGCCGCCGGCGCTGATGCCACTCCAGCTGGGCCAGCAGCGAGGCGTCGAGGTTCAAGGTGGTGCGGGTCGCGCCTCGCACGAGGTGAGCGCGCGCATCCGATGTCAACGCATCGTGCGGCTCGCGGCGCCCGGAGCCGGCGTCGACGCCTCCGGCCCTGCTCGGGAGTGGGGTTCGTCGGTGAGCGGCTCGCGCCTGCGCCGGGCAACGGGCCGAATCCCGACCGGTCGGCTTCAGCCCGACTGCCCTACGATCCCAGGGTGGACCTGGTGAGACCGTGCGGGTAGGGGCCGTGCTGGCCCTGGCGTCGCTCTCGGCGTCGGCGCTCGCCTGCAGCGGCGCGGGCGCGGGGCGGGGCATCCACCTGATCCGGCACGTGATCGTGATCATGCAGGAGAACCGCTCCTTCGACAGCTACTTCGGCACCTACCCCGGCGCCGACGGCATCCCCATGCGGAACGGCTCGCCCGCGGTCTGCGTGCCCGACCCGGCGACCCGGGGCTGCATGCGGCCCTATCCGGACCACGCCGACGTCAACGGCGGCGGTCCCCACGGTGCGGCCAACGCCGCCGCCGACGTCGACGGCGGCCGCATGGACGGGTTCGTCGCCCAGGCCCGCTCGGCCCGACGCGGCTGCCTGGACCCGACCAACCCCGCCTGCGCCAGCTCGGCCACGCCCGACGTGATGGGCTACCACACCGCCTCGGACATCCCCAACTACTGGACCTACGCCCGCGACTTCGTGCTTCAGGACCACCTGTTCGAGCCCAACGCCTCCTGGAGCCTGCCCGCCCATCTCTTCCTGGTCTCGGAGTGGTCGGCCCGCTGCACCCAGCACGACAACCCGGGCAGCTGCGTCAACGCGCTCGACCGGCCGGGTCTCCCCCCCGACTTCGGGCCGGCCCGGCGGGCGCGACCGAGCCCTCCCATCTACGCCTGGACCGATCTCACCTACCTGCTCCACCGTCACCACGTGAGCTGGGCCTACTACGTGGTGGCGGGGAGCGAGCCCGACTGCGAGGACGACGCTGCCCTCTCCTGCGCCCCGGTGCGGCAGAACGCCCGCACCCCCGGCATCTGGAACCCGCTTCCCTACTTCGACACCGTCCGGCTCGACGGGCAGCTGGCCAACGTCCAGTCGGTCGACCGTTTCTACCGGGCGGCCCGGGAGGGGAGCCTCCCCGCCGTCTGCTGGGTGGTGCCCTCGGGCGAGGTCAGCGAGCACCCGCCGGCGCCGGTGAGCTACGGCCAGTCCTACGTCACCAGCCTGGTCAACGCCGTCATGCGGAGCCCCGACTGGGGCTCGTCGGCGATCTTCCTGGCCTGGGACGACTGGGGCGGCTTCTACGACCACGTCCCACCCCCGAGCGTCGACCGGAACGGCTACGGGCTCAGGGTGCCCGGCCTGGTGATCAGCCCCTACGCCCGGGCCGGGTACGTGGACCACCAGACGCTCTCCTTCGACGCCTACGACAAGTTCATCGAGGATGACTTCCTGGACGGCCAGCGCATCGACCCCCGGAGCGACGGCCGCCCCGACCCCCGGCCCGACGTCCGCGAGGACGCCCCCATCCTGGGCGACCTGAGCGCGGACTTCGACTTCGACCAGAGGCCGCGGCCGCCGGTCCTGCTGCCCGTCCACCCGGCCACGACCCTCACCGGCACCCCGGCCGCAGCCCGGCCCGGCGCCGGCCCGGGGACGTCGGGCGCCGAGGGCGAGGCGTGATGCCGGGGAGGCCGTGGAGCCGGCGCCGGTTCCTGGGCGCCTCCCTCAAGGGCGGGGCGGGGCTGGTCCTGCTCGCCGGCGCCGGCTACGTGGGCTACCGCTGGCCGCGGCCGTCGCCATCGGGCTCGGCCTCCTCGGGGTCGGGACCGGCCAGCGAGGTCTACTCCTTCGTCTCCCGTCCCGACCTGGAGCCGCCCCGGGTGTCGCTGACCGGCCGTCCGGGCGCGAGGAGGCCGGGCGCCCCCCGGTACGTCTTCCTGGCCCCCAAGGGCTACACCACCGGTGGCCCCGGACAGCAGGGGCTGATGATCGTGGACGTCGGCGGCCACCTGGTGTGGTTCCAGCCCTCGAGCACGTTCACCATGGGCCTCGACGTCCAGACCTTCCGGGGCCAGCCCCACCTCACCTGGTGGGAGGGGAACATCGTCAGCGGCTACGGCCAGGGGGTCTGCGTGATCGCGGACTCCAGCTACCGCCGGGTGGCCACGGTGCGCGCCCAGAACGGCCTCCAGGCCGACCTGCACGAGTTCGTGGTCACCGACCGGGACACCGCCTTGATCACCGCCTACCACACCGCCGAGGCCGACCTCGCGGGCCTCGGCGGCTCGGGGAGGGGACAGGTCCTGGAGGGGGTGGTCCAGGAGATCGAGGTGGTCACCGGCAAGCTCCTCTTCGAGTGGCGCAGCCTCCAGCACGTGCCGGTCGAGGAGACCTACCAGAAGCTGGACCCCTCCTCCCACTCTCCCTTCGACTACTTCCACCTCAACTCGGTGGCGGTGGCCCCGGACGGCGACCTGCTGGTCTCGGCCCGCAACACCTGGACCGTCTACAAGGTCTCCCGCACCACCGGAGACGTGGTCTGGCGCCTGGGCGGCCGGCGTTCGAGCTTCAGCTTCGGTCCCGGCGCCCGCTTCTACTGGCAGCACCACGTCCGTCCCCACGGCCCCGATCGGCTCTCGATCTTCGACAACGGCGCCTCCCCGGCCATGGAGCGGCAGTCCCGGGCCATCCTGCTGACCCTGGACGAGAAGGCGGGGAAGGTCACCCTGGAGCGCCAGTACACCCACCCGGCCGAGCTGCTGGCCCCGAACCAGGGCAGCGTCGAGCTGCTCCCGGACGGGGGCGCCCTGGTCGGCTGGGGCGCCCAGCCCTACTTCTCGGAGTTCGACCAGAATGGCGACCTGGTGCTCGACGGGCGGCTGCCCGCCGACGACCAGTCCTATCGCGCCTTCGCCCGGGACTGGGTCGGCCAGCCCTCGGAGCCGCCCGCCCTGGCCGTCGGCGCCAACGCCGTGGGCGGCTCCACCGTCTACGCGAGCTGGAACGGCGCCACCCGGGTGGTGACCTGGCAGATCCTGGCCGGCGAGAGCCCGGGCGCGTTGCGGCCGGTGGCCCGGGTGCCCCATACCGGCTTCGAGACCGCCATCTCCGTCAACTCCTCTGGCCCCTACTTCGTGGCCGTGGCCCTGGATCGGTCGGGGGCCGAGCTGGGGCGCTCGCAGCCCCAGAAAGCGTGAGCCGGGCCAGCAGGGCTTGGAAATATGTGTAATGATGTAAGCATGAATACATCAGAGACCTATTCGCCGGAATGGATCGCGGGCTGGTTCGCCGGGCGGCTGCCCGAGGGCTGGTTCACGGCCGCCCCCTCGGTCACGGTCGATGGGCGACAGATCCTGGTGGTGGGGACCCTGGCCGGGCCGGAGCTGCCCGAAGGGGCGGCGGCCGACTTCAAGGCGGCGGCCGAGGCGGGCCGGATCGCCCGCTTCCGCGAGGCCACCCGGCCGGAACGGATCGCCATCGCCCGGGAGGCACAGCGGCGCTTCGACCTCCCCGTCACCTGGGGGGCGACCTGCGGGGCGACCACGATCACCTTCACCCCGGGCGGCTCGGGTGGGCCGAGGGCCGGAGGGCACGAGCTGCGGGCCGAGCTGCGTCGTCGACGCGCCTGGCGACGGGGCCTGCACGCGCCCTGGGCGCCCGCCCCCTGGGGCTGGGGGCCGGTTCCCTGGGCCTGGCGGGCGGGGGACGTGCGGGACCTCTGAACGGGCATGAGCTCGCTCTTCCGACCCCAGACGTCACCTGAGGAGGAGGCGGCGCTCGACGCCTACTCGGCCATCGTCACCCGGGTGGCCGAGCGCCTGCTCCCCTCCGTGGCCAGCCTCCGCATCGGCGCCCCCGGTCGCCGCTTCGCGGGCGTGGGGTCGGCGGTGGCGCTGACGCCGGACCTGCTGGTCACCTCCGCGCACGTGGTGGGCAGGGCGGTCCGGGCGGTGGCCGCCTTCCCCGACGGGTCCGAGCACGAGGTGGAGCTGGCCGGGGTCGACCCGCCCTCCGACCTCGCCCTGGTGCACGTCCCCGGGGGCGGCCTCAGCCCGGTCCAGGCCGGCGACGCCGACCGTCTGCGGGTGGGGCAGCTGGTGGTCGCGGTGGGGAGCCCCCTGGGCTACGCCGGCTCGGTCACGGCCGGGGTGGTGAGCGGCCTGGGCCGCTCCCTCTCCACCGGTGGGGAGCGGGGCCGCGTGGTCATCGAGGACGTCATC
>DASRBU010000516.1:0-2964 GCA_035653475.1 Candidatus Dormiibacterota bacterium
GCCCGGCCGCACGTACCGCTCCACCAGGTGGTCGCCGATCCGCTCCAGGCGCTCCCCGTCCAGTCCCGTCGTCTCGATCCGCACGCGATCCCTCCTCGCCCCCACCATAGCGGCTCGCGGCCCCCCTCGGCCGAGCCCGGCCCGGGCCGAGGCCACCCGCCCCGGCAGCCTCAGGTAACCTCGGGACGTGGCTGGCTTCGACCGAGGTCTACTCCAGCGCCTGGCACAGGAACGTGAGGTCCAGGTCCGGGCCCGGGGTCGCGACGGCTCGCCCGTCGACCTGCCCATCTGGATCGTGATCGTGGACGAGGAGCCGTACGTCCGCTCCTACCGGGCCGAGCGCGGCGCCTGGTACCGGCGGGCGCGGGCCGCCGGGCGGATGACGCTGGTGGTCGGCGGCCAGGCCCTCCCCGTCCTGGTCCGGCCGGTCGGGGACGACGAGGTCAATCGGCGCGTCTCCGAGGCCTTCATCGCCGAGTACGGGGACCGCGGCCCGGGCCGGACCATGGTCAGCGAGGCGGTGGCCGCGACCACGTTGCGGCTCGCCCCCACCGGCTGAGGGGCGAGCCGGCCGCGAACGAGCACCCGGGCGGCGAGCCGCCGTCGGCCTCCCGACGCCCAGGGAGCCCGTCCGCGTGCCCAGAGGTGAGGTAGGGAAGAGCGCGGTCCTCCCACCGGTAGCAGATGGCGAGCCCGGGGGAGACGGACCGTCGCGGCACCGTTCGGCACGTGGAGGAGGTGGAATGGACCTGGGTCGGATCGGCATCTGGAGCTGGTCGTTCGGCAGGGACGAGCACGAGGTCGGCGAAGTCGCGGCCGAGCTGGAGGAGCTGGGATACGGCGCGCTCTGGTTCCCCAACCGCCCCCAGATCTTCGAGCTGGCCGCGCAGATCCTGGGCGCGACCCGGCGGCTGGTGGCCGCCACCGGCATCGCCAGCATCTGGACGCACTCCCCCGAGGACGTGACCCGGGCCCACCACGAGATCGCCCGGGCCCACCCCGGGCGCTTCCTCCTGGGCCTGGGGGTGAGCCACGCCCACGTGGTCGACCGCGACCAGCCCGGCCGCTACTCACGTCCGCTGACCAGGATGCGGGAGTACCTGGACCGCCTGGACCGGCTCCCGGATCCGGTGCCCCGGGAGGAACGGGCGCTGGCCGCCCTGGGGCCGCGGATGCTGGAGCTGGCTCGGGACCGCACCGCCGGGGCCCATCCCTACCTGGTCACGGTGGAGCACACCCGACGCGCCCGGGAGCTGCTCGGCCCCGGGCGGCTCCTGGCCCCCGAGCAGTCCGTGGTCCTGGAGACCGACCCGGCCCGGGCCCGAGCCGTGGCCCGGCAGCACCTGGCCATGTACCTCCAGGCGCCGAACTACACCAACAACTGGCTGCGGCTGGGCTTCGCCCCCGGCGACCTGGAGAATGGCGGCAGCGACCGGCTGGTGGACGAGGTGGTGGCCTGGGGAAGCCCGGAGGCCATCCGCGATCGCATCGACCATCACCTGCAGGCCGGGGCCGACCACGTCTGCATCCAGGTGGCGACGGCCGACGGTCGAGCCAGCCTGCCCCGGCAGGAGTGGAGGCAGTTGGCCGCCCTGCTGGGGTGAGACCGGTACCCCGCTGGTAAGATTGGCACCGTCGAGCGGGAGTAGCTCAATCGGCAGAGCGCAACCTTGCCAAGGTTGAGGTAGCGGGTTCGAAGCCCGTCTCCCGCTCCATCTTCCCGCACTCGAACGTTTGCCGGCCAGGCTTGCCCAACGCAGGGCGGCCGGTGCCCGAGGAGCGTCGGTTGAGACGGTGGTGGCCCGCTCCTCGGTCGCCACGGGTGGCCGGCGGCGGACGGCCTGCCGCAGGACGGCGTAGGGAGCCCGGCCGTCGCCTGGATCGACGATCACGTCGAGGCCGGGGTGATCGCACCTGGCGCGAGGATGGCGAGGCGGTCGGACACGTTCAGGGAAGCCGCCGCGGCGGCTCCCGAGCATTGGAGGTCGGCCCATCACCGCTCGTGGAAGGCGAAGTCAGCCGATGGCCGAGAAGGAACCCGGGAAGAAGGCCACGCAGAAGTCCGCCAGGAGGCACCACAGGGAGCGCTGAGACGTCCAGGGGGCTCACGACCGAGGAACGAGCCGCGATGAGGGAGCTCGTCCAGGAGCGGAGGCGCGCGCCCTCGGGCAAGGCCGATGGGGAAAGCGACGTGCTCGCGAAGATCGCCGAGATGTCGGAACCGGATCGCACCATGGCCGAACGGCTCCACGCGATCATCAAGGCCAGCGCGCCAGACCTCTCGCCCAAGACCTGGTACGGCATGCCCGCCGATGCCAGGAACGGCAAGGTGGTCTGCTTCTTCCAGGACGCGCAGAAGTTCAACGCGAGGTACGCGACGCTGGGCTTCAGCCACGCGGCGAACCTCGATGAGGGCAACATGTGGCCGACCTCCTTTGCGCTCAAGGAGCTGACCGCCGCCGACGAGGCGAGGATCGCCGCCCTCGTGAGGAAAGCAGTGAGCTGAGGTCCGACCCGCCACCGACCGTGCCCGCCGGGGCGTGACCAGGCCATCATCGAGATCGAACGGGGCCTCCAGAAGGGCTCCGAAACGTTCGAACCCGCAATCGCGTGGTACCCTATCGCCCCTCCCAGCCGAGGCCCGGATGGGCACGGGTGTCGAGTGCGCTTGCCGACTCCGGCCGTCCGTGCGATCATGCAGAGGCCCATGGTCGCTACCCCCGACGGGGGCCTAGCCCGTGGCTTCGCCCTCCTCGACCGGGGAGAGTTCGCCGCCGCCCGAGCCGCTTTCGAAGAGGCGCTGGCAGACGAGGAGACCGCCGTCGCCCACGAGCAGCTGGCGGTGCTGTGCACGGTCCTCGAGGATCTGGAGTCCGGTCGGCGTCACGGCGAGAGGGCGTATCAGATGTACCGGCAGGCAGGTGAGCCGCGGCGGGCGGCGATCGCGGCCGTGGTCGTGGCCCA
>DASRBU010000517.1:0-2515 GCA_035653475.1 Candidatus Dormiibacterota bacterium
CTCACCAGCTTCTTCTCCATCAAGGACGATCTGGTCGCGGCCGGCGCCCAGTGGGTCGACGAGCCGGTGGTGAGGGATGGCAACCTCGTCACCTCGCGCATGCCGGCCGACCTGCCCCACTTCTGCCGGACGCTGATCGACTGCCTGGCCCCGGCCGCGGTCCGAAGCTGAGCGACGCCGAGGCCGGCCGCCGGGTTGCGCCTCAGGATTTGTCTATGTGCCCGGCGCCCGACCGAGGCAGGTGAGGGGAGGCCGAGGTAGCTTAGAGCTGCCGGCGCAGAGCAACGGCGCCGAGCCACTCTCCCTCCCAGCGAGCGGCGCCGCCGATTCGGCGGCCCGCTCGTGCTCCTTCAGGGGGGAGCGCAGGTCCCGTCGGCCGCTCAGCCCGACCGCCGGGCGGCGGCCACACCCCCCAGGGCGATGGCGGCGAGACCCGCCCCCAGGAACGCCCGTGGGCGCACCACGCCCGCCCGCAGGTGGGCGGCCAGGAGCAGGGCGTTGGCGGCGGCGACGGCGGAGGCGAGCGCCAGCGTGGGGCGTCCCGGCCGGGGCTCGACCGCCGCGCTCACGGCCAGGCCGGTCCAGAGCCCGAGGCCCAGGACCGTGCCCGCGGCTCGTCCGGGGGCCTCCGCGAAGAGGTGACGACGTCGGCCGAGAAAGGCGGCGGTGTCGGCCGCCCCCGCCACCGCCGCGGTGACGGCCAGGGTCCTGGCGCTCCTCCTCGGGCTCATCTCGAAACCTCCCATCGGGCTCCGGTCGGGCCGCCACGCCTCACGGCCGCAGCTCCTCGATCGACAGCTGGAGCTGGCGCTCGCTCACGGGACCGACCACGGAGGCGGTGATCCGCCCTTGCCGGTCGATGAAGACGGTCTCCGGAGGGGCGCTGACGCCGTAGGCGGACGCCCCTCCCACCACCGCCGGCCCGACCGGATAGGGGCTTCGCACCGAGGCCTGGAAGGCCCTGGCGGCGCCCTCGGAGTCCCGGATGTCGACGCCGAGGAACTGCACCCGGCCCTGGTAGCGCCGGGCCGCCGCGTTCAGGACCTGGGCCTCCTGCCGGCAGGGCGCGCACCACGAGGCCCAGAAGTTGAGCACCACCGGCCGGCCCCGGAACTGGGAGAGGCGGACCTCACCGCCCCCGTCGAGCCGTCGGAGGGTGAGGTCGGGGGCCACCTTGCCCACCAGGCCGGCGTCGGCGGCGGGGGGATGCAGCAGCCCCCAGCCCAGGGCCGCCAGCAGCAGGGCGACGGCCCCGGCCGCCACCGCGGCCACGAGCCGCCTCACGACCCCGTCCTCCGTCCGGCGTCCACGACCACAAGCCTAGCCCGATCGCCGCCTCGACCCGGGGTGGGCGAGCGCAAGCGAACCGGATGGCGCGCCCCACCACGTCCCGTCGCTCGGCGAGGTCGTGCCCCACCGGCCGTGTCCGAGGCAAGCCAGCCGCGGGCAGCGGCCGTGACCGGGCAGGAACGTGGGGCGATGGCCTCAGGACGGCAGTGCGGGCATGATCGCGTTGCTCACCTGGAAACGGACCACCTCGTCTCATGGAGGACGCCGAGCACCACGACGCCCATCTGGACGACCCCGAGGAGTGGGACGAGACGACGGCGGAGGACGTGGAGCCCCAACCGTCGGGGATGGTCGTCTTCTCCCTGCGACTGCCGGCCCGGGAATTCGAGCTGCTGAGGAGGACGGCCCGGCAGCGCGGCATCACCATGTCCGAGTTGGCGCGAACGGCCCTGCGCCTACACCTGGCGCCTCGAGCGATGGGAAGCCTGTCCACGACGGCTGCCCAGGTCACGAGCCTGACGCCGATCTGGGTGGGCGGCACGGGAGCGCGTGTGGAGGAGATGCACGAGCAGACGCCCCCGGCGCTCGGCCCCCACGGCAACGTGGTCCCGGCCTAGGCCGCCAGGCGCCAACCCGGCGGCGATCAGGCGGCGCTTCCGCTCGGGGACAGGACCGGGCGCTCGCCGCCCAGGACCCCGGCGGACGGGATGGGCCAGAGCCGGCACCAGGCCTCGCCCTCGATGTCGGCGCGCGGCACCGGGCCGAAGGCGCGGGAGTCCAGAGAGACGTTGCGGTTGTCGCCCATCACGAAGTACTCCCCCGGCGGCACCTGCTCCACCTCCCCCGGCGGCCAGCTGGCGCGCAGCGTCCAGGGACCGTTGAGGTAGGGCTCGCTCAGCAGCCTCCCGTCGATGTAGACGTGCCCGTCGCGGATGGTCAGGCGATCCCCGGGGACGGCGATGACCCGCTTCACCAGGTTCTCGTTCGGGTCCTGCGGGTCCCGCAGGATGACGATGTCGCCCCGCTGGGGCTGGTGGATCCAGTACGGGATGGGGGAGGCGATCAGGTAGTCGCCGTCGTGCAGGGTCGGGTACATGGAGAGGCCGGACACCCGGACCGGCTCGACCAGCACCCGCACCGCGACCGCCAGCACGGCCGCGATCACCAGCACCTGGACCAGCTCCGTGACGACCGCCCGCAGCCCGCTTGCCTTGGTCGATGACGC
>DASRBU010000518.1:0-4495 GCA_035653475.1 Candidatus Dormiibacterota bacterium
GGTCTCCCCGGAACCGACCACCACGAGCACGCTGGTCGCTCTCGACCCCATCCAGGGACAGCGTACCCGGCCCTCGGGGCCGATGCAGAGGGCAAGGCCGGCCCGGCCGAGGACACCGGGTTCGGCCTCGCACCCCGGCGCCGAGCCCGATGTGGACTGTACGACCTCGACCCGTGGTGGCATGATGGTGCGGGTTCCGCGAGGCGGTCACCGTTTTCGCGCAGTGGCTGCCGCGTGACGGCCAGCCCGAACCCGGCGGCCAGCTTTCGTTCTCTTGCTCCTGCCCGCCCCAAAGCGCCAGGGCGGGACGAGAGGAGAGGAGGAGGGTATGGAGAGTGGAGGAGTCGGCATGAGCACCGCGGACACCACCCGGGGCCAGCTGGTGCGGGCAGTGATCGCCAGCACGGTGGGCACCTCGATCGAGTGGTACGACTACTTCCTGTACGGCAGCGCCGGAGCGCTGGCCCTGAACCACGTCTTCCTGCCCCAGAAGAGCCTGCTGGCGGGTACGCTCGAGATCTACGCCAGCTTCTTCGTCGGCTTCCTGGCCCGCCCGGTCGGGGGCGCCATCTTCGGCCACTTCGGGGACCGGATCGGGCGCAAGGCGACCCTGATCGCCACCTTGCTCCTGATGGGGATCGCCACCTTCCTCATCGGCGTCCTGCCCGGTTACACCACCATCGGGATCTGGGGCTTCGTCATCCTGAACCTGCTGCGGGTCTGCCAGGGCCTGGGCGTGGGCGGCGAGTGGGGCGGCTCCGTCGTCCTCTCCCTGGAGTGGAGCGGCCGCGGCCGCCGCGGGTGGATCGGGAGCTGGCCTCAGTTCGGGGTTCCGGTCGGCCTGCTGCTCTCCAGCGGGGTGCTGGCGCTGATGCTGGGCGTGATCTCGCCCGGAGCCGCCTTCCTGGCCTGGGGCTGGCGGGTCCCCTTCCTGGTCAGCATCGTCCTGGTCGCGATCGGCCTGTACATCCGGCTCGGCATCCTCGAGACCCCGGTCTTCGCCAAGATCCTCCAGGAGCAGCGGGTGGAGCCGGCCCCCTTCCTGGAGTCGTGGCGCCTGCACTGGCGCGAGATCATCCTCAGCGCCTTCCTGCGCCTGCCCGAGCAGGCCCCCTTCTACATCCTGACCGTCTTCGTGGTCACCTTCGGGCTCTCGGTGCACTTCAGCCGCGGCTTCATCCAGAACGCGGTCCTGGTGGCGGCGGCGATCGAGCTGTTCGCGGTCCCGTTCTTCGGCCACCTGTCGGATCGCATCGGGCGCAAGCGCATGTACCTGATCGGGGCCGGGGTGATGGGCGTGTGGGGGTTCGTCTACTTCGGCCTCTACAGCCTCGCCATCCCCGCCCTGGCCTTCATCGTGATCGCCGTCTCCCTGCTCCCGCACGCCATGCAGTACGGCCCCCAGGCGGCCCTGATCGCGGAGAACATGACCGGTCGGGTCCGCTACAGCGCGGCCTCCCTCGGCTACCAGCTGGCCTCGGTCATCGCCGGCGGCCCCTCTCCCTTCATCGCCACCGCCATCTGGGCCGGCACCCGCAACCCCTACGCCATCGGCGGCTACATCCTGCTCTGCGCCGTGCTCGGCTTCATCGCCACACTCCTCATTGGCGACCGCTCCCAGGCCGACATCACGGTGGAGTACGACCAGACGCAGGAGGCCGGGACCACCACGGTCACGGCCTGAACGCGCACGGCGGCGCCCGGCGCGCCCGGAGCGCCGCCACCCCCCGCCGACTGGCGTAGGGTGGTCCGGGGTGGGCACGCAGGCTGGCCCCAGGGACCGCGCGGGTCGCGGCGGGCGGTCGCCCCGGGCACGGCGATCCAGCGGCGCAGCCCCCGGCCCCCCGGTGTGCTCTCCGCCCGGGAGCGGGCCGGACCGAAGTCCGGGTCCCGGCCCGAGGTCGCCGCTTCTGGGTCGGGGCCCGGACGGGCCGCCGGATCCGGTTGCAACCGCCCGGGTCCGAAACGGGTTGTAGGGGCATGCTGGCAACCGCCTCGATCCTGCCCGGGGGCCTCCCGCCTTCGCGCCGCGGGAGGCGAGGCTCGGTGAGGAAGGGCCGATGAGGCGGGCCGCCGCCTCCCGTGCCGATCGGCGTGACTCCCGCCTGGCCGAGGCCATGGCCCGCGACCTGGACGGGGGCTTCGAGGATCTGGTGCTCGCCTATCAGGACCGACTCTTCGCCTACGCGGCGAGCCTCTGCGGCGACCCGGAAGGTGCCGAGGAGGTGGTCCAGGAGGCCTTCATCCGCGCCTACCGGGCGCTGCGCGGCTACGATCCCGGGCGGCGCCGGGAGCTGGCGCTGCGGCCGTGGTTGTACCGGATCACGCTCAACGCCCTGCGCAACCACCTGCGGGGCCGCCGACCGCAGGTGGTCTCCCTGGCGGAGGTGCCCGAGCCCGGAACGCCGGCGGCGATCGGGCCCGAGGACCTGGCCGCCCGCGACGGCGGCGTGCCCCCGCTCCGGGCGGCGCTGCTCCGGCTCCCTCCTGGCCACCGCCAGGCCATCGTGCTCCGGTACGTCCACGAGCTGAGCTACTCCGAGGTGGCGCAGGTCCTGGCCCAGCCGGTGGGAACGGTCAAGGCCAACGTGCACCGGGGCCTGCGGAGGCTCCGCCGGTATCTGCCCCCGGAGGTGATCTGATATGGACGAGATCCACCGCCTGACGACGGCCCTGGGCGCCGGCGAGTGGGCGTCCGCACCGCCGAGCCTCCTGCCCGGCGTGTTGCGCGAGCTGGGGCTCGGCTACTGGTATACCGCCCTGGACACCCCGATCGGTCCCGTCCACTTGGCCTGGGGTCGCCGCGGCGTGGCCGGCCTGCGCCCGGCGGGCGACCCGGCAGGGTTCGAGGAGTGGTTCCGAGCCCGAACCGGACGACCGGTGAGGCGGGCGGCCGGCCTCCCCGCCCGCCTGGCCAGCCGCCTCCAGGCGGCCATGAGCGGGGTCGGGGAGCGGGTGCCCGTGGACCTGGCCCACTCGGGTGGGTTCGAGCGGGCGGTCCTGCTCAAGACCCGTGAGATCCCGCGCGGAGAGGTGCGTCCCTACTCCTGGGTGGCTCGGGAGATCGGCCGGCCGGGGGCGGTCCGGGCGGTGGGCAACGCCCTGGCCCGCAACCCGCTCCCGCTCCTCATCCCCTGCCACCGCGTGGTCCGCAACGACGGCCGCCTGGGTGCGTACAGCTGCGGGGGCGTGGAGGCGAAGCGAGCGCTGCTGGAGCTGGAGGGCGCCCGACCCGAGGACCTGGAGGAGCTGGCCGGACGCGGGGTGCGCTTCTGGGGCAGCCGCAGCACGGGGATCTTCTGCTTCCCCTCCTGCCACCGAGCCCGTCGGATCTCGCCTCACCACCGGGTCGAGCTCGGCTCCGAACGGGAAGCGGCGGCGGCCGGCTTCCGCCCCTGCCGCGTCTGCCGCCCGGCGGTCGACGGCTGAAGGGGGCCGGCGTCAGGTGAGGGCCGCGGCCCCTTCGAGCACGACCAGGCGGTCCTGGGGGGCACGAAGGGCGCGCTGGGCCCACTCCTGGACGCGGTCCTCTTGGGTGAAGAGCAGCACCTGGTGGGTCCCGCTGATCCGGTGCAGGAGGTCGAGCAGGGCCTCGGTCCGGCCGGTGTCGCTGTGCACGGTGACCTCGTCCAGGAGCAGCGGGCAGCTCTCACCGGGCCGGGTCAGGCGCTCGATCAGGGCCAGCCGGAGCAGGAGGTAGATCTGCTCTCTGGTGCCCTGGGAGAGCAGGTGGGCCTCCCGCCACTCTCGGCGAGGGCCGCAGACCCGCACCTCCAGGGTGCTCGGGTTGACGAGCGCGTCGGTGTACCGACCCGCCGTCACCTGGGGGAGCCAGTCGCGCAGGGTCCGGGTCAGGACCGGGGCCACGTCCCGGTGAACCCGGTCCTGGGCCCGCCGGAGGAAGTCCCGGGTCAGGCTCAGCACCCGCTCCAGCTCCTGGACCCGTCGCAGCTCGGCCTCCGCCTCCTCCAGCGCCTCCTCGGCGGCGGAGAGATCCGGCACCTGGGCGGCGAGCAGGCGGAGGCTACCGCGGGCGGCGGCCACCTCCTCCGCCGCGGCCGCCGCCCGCCGGCGCCGGAGCTGGAGCTCGGCCTCCAGGTCGACCTGCTGGGCGAGCACGGCGGCCAGCCGGGAACCGTCCACCGCGGTCTCGAGGCGCTGCGCCTCGGCCTGGCGTCGCCCCGCCTCCGCCCTGAGCTGGTCGACGGTGGCCCCGGCCAAGAGCGTCTCCAGTTCCCCCCACTCCTGGAGCCGGCGCTGGTGCTCGCCCACCGCCTCCAGACGCCGGTCCAGCCAGTCCTCCACCGCGACCGCCAGCGCCTCCTCCCCCTCCGCTCGCAGGCCGATCTCGGCCGCGACCGAGGCCAGCTCCTCGACCGCACGCCGGCGCGAGGCCAGCTCCTCCGCGATCCTCGCCTCCAGCGTCCGCCGCATCGCCAGCTGCGCCTCCAGCGTCCGCCGCCGGGCGGCCAGCTCGGCCCTGGCCTTGCGCTCC
>DASRBU010000519.1:0-2270 GCA_035653475.1 Candidatus Dormiibacterota bacterium
AACCACAGCCCGGCGACCCCGACCGCACGCCAGCTGAGCGGTCCCGGCCCGATCAGGGCGCGTTGGGCCAGGGTCATGAGGTAGGCCATCCACGCGGCCTCGGCCACCCCCCAGAAGGGCAGGTAGAGGGCGAGCACGGCCGCAAGCCCCAGGTGCCGCCGGGCGGCGTCGAAGTGCGAGGTGGTGAGGCCGTACCGGGCCGCGACCGCGAGCAGGGCCAGGTAGACCAGGCAGTAGGCGACGCCCAGCAGCAGCGACCGCCGCCAGCCCCGCCGGCCGAGGCCGATCGCGGCCGGCGACTGCCGAGACCAGAGCATGGCCAGGGGAGCGGCGAGGAGGGCCAGCTGGACGACCAGGCCTGACCAGAAGCCGCGGGGCTCCGGGTAGGTAGGGATCGACCTGGCCACCAGCGCTCCGATGGCCGGCGCCAGCAGGACCGAGATCTCCACCAACCCGAGCCGCGATCGCCCCGCGGGGCCGTCGACCACTCCCCTCAACGCCGGGCAGGATAGCCCAGCGCCCGCCCCCGCGGCGACGCTCCCGCACCGGACCAGGGCGGCCCGCGATCTCGGCGCTCAGGCGGCCCGCTTGTCGAGGCAGAAGGGGCCGATCAGGAGCGAGTCCAGGCCCGAGGTGAAGAAGACCCGAAGTGCGTCATGGCTGCTGTCGACGATGGGCTCCCCCTCCGGGCGGAGGGGAGCGTTGAGCACCACCGGCACCCCGGTCAGCCGGTGGAAGCACTCGATCAGCCGCCGGTAGAGCGGGGAACGGGCCCGGTCCACGGTCTGGACCGTGGCCCTGCCGTCCCCCTGGATCACGGCTGGGATGCGCGCCGCGGCCGCCTGGCGGAGGCGGTAGGCCGTGGTCCCGAAGGGCGCCTCACCACAGCTCTCGAAGAACTCGGCCGCGTGCTCCCGCAACACGGAGCAGATCGGCGGACGCCGGCCATGGCCGATCCCGACCAGCCGATCGCGCCCGCCCGGGCCCCGGGGGTCGAGGAGCACGGAACGCTGGCCCAGGGCTCGCGGGCCGAACTCGGACCGGCCCTGGAACCAGCCCACGCTCAGGCCCCGGGCCAGACGGTGGGCCGCGGCGGCGGCGGGATCGTCCACCCGCCGGTAGGCGAGCTTGGAGCCGGCCAGGACGGCCTCGATGGCCGCCTCGCCCTCCTCCGGGCCCCAATCGACCCGGTCGACGGCGCCGATCCGCCCCGGCCCTCCCATCGCCAACTGGGCGGCCAGGGCCGCGCCCAGGGCGGTCCCGTCGGCGGCGGGGGCCGGCTGCACCACGACCCGGTCGGCCACGCCGCTCTCCACCACTCGGCCACAGATCCGGCTGTTCAGCGCCAGGCCGCCGGCCAGGGCCAGGGTCCGGCAGCCGCTGAGGGCGACCGCGCGCCGCGCCAGGGCGAGCACCGCCGACCCGACCGCCTCCTGGGCGGCGAAGGCGAGGTCCCGGTGGAGGTCCTCGATCGGGGCTCCGGGCCGCCGGGCCGGTCCGAAGACCTGCTCCAGGCCGGAGAGGTCGCGAGGACCGCGTCCCAGGAGGCGGCCGCCGTCCAGCAGGTAGTCGTCCTCTCCGACCACGAGCAAAGGCTCCATCGAGCAGCCCGGCTCCCCCTGCTCGGCGAGCTCCACGACCTTCCACTCCTCGGCGCCGGGGGTGAAGCCCAGGTACTGGGTGACGCGGGCGTAGAACAGACCCAGGGAATCGGGGAAGAGCTTCCGCTCCAGGAGCCGGAGGCGACCGTGGTGGCCCACCCACAGCGAGCTGGCGGTTCGGGAGCCACGTCCGTCCACCACCAGCACGGCCAGCTCGGAGGCGCCGCCCATCGCCGCCGCGCCCAGCGCGTGGCAGTAGTGGTGCCCCAGCCGGAGCACGGGACGGGCCGAGGACAGGCCCACCGCCGCCGTCGTGCCGTGACCGGAGCGGGGATCACGGTAGGAGCGGGCGAGCTTCGAGGCCGCCTCCAGCAGCCACCACCGACCGGGCCAGAGGCCCCTGCGCAGGTGGACCAGGAGGTCGTGCCCGAACGCGACCAGGGGTGGGGGCCGGGAGACCCCGATGGCGGTGATCCGGTCCGGGTCGATCGCGGCCTGGGCGAACGCGGCCGCCAGGGCGCGGGCCGGGAAGCCGCCATCGTGCTCCACCCGGCTCAGCCGCTCTTCAGCCGCGGCGAAGACCACCTCGTCGTCGCGGAGCAGGCAGACCGAGGCGTCGTGCGTGCTCCCGTTGATCCCCAGCGTCCACATCCGAGATCTCCAGCCATG
>DASRBU010000520.1:0-9427 GCA_035653475.1 Candidatus Dormiibacterota bacterium
AGCTCCTCCCGCAGCCGGCTCTCCACCCGGTCCAGCAGGGCCCGGAACTCCCTGCCCTCCCGGCGCCGGAGCGGGCCGCCCCGGGGGCTCCAGATGTCGAACCCGTGATCGCCGGCGACCACCAGGTCGTCGAGGCCCATCAACTCCTGCACCACCCGGCGGTCGCGCCCGCTGACCACGCAGACCGGGCACCGGGTCGCGAGCCTGCGCACGACCTCGCGCATCTCGGGCGAGAGGCGGGCGTCCTCCGGCCGGTCCACGATCGGGGTCAGCGTGCCGTCGTAGTCGCAGAACAGCGCCGGCCGCCTCCCGGCCAGGCTCCGGGCCAGCTTCCGGCGCTGGACGAGCGCGTCGGGCAGCTCGGTGACGCGCCTGGCTGGTTTTCCCATCATCGCATGGAGGCCCGTTCCAGGCGGCCGCGCTCCAGCGCGTCCACGGCGACCTCGTCCAGGGTCGTGACCACGAGGTCGGCGCCGGCCTGCTCCAGGGACGACTCGTCGTGCATCCGGGCCACGCCCAGGGCCGCCATTCCGCCCGCCTTCGCCGCCTGCACGCCCGCGGCGGCGTCCTCGACCACGAAGCAACGCCCGGGCGGCAGCCCCAGCTCCGCGGCCGCGACCAGGAAGATGGTCGGGTCCGGCTTGCCCCGGGGGAGGTCGCGCCCGGAGGTGTCGGCGTCGAGGGCTCCCTGGAGGGTGAGCCCGGGCCGGATGAAGTCGTAGGACAGGCCCCGCTCGGCGGCGAACACGTCCAGCCGAATCCTGGACAGGAACAGCCCGGCGTTCCGGGACGACGAGGCGGCGGCGATCCTGAGGCCCCGGCCCTTGAGGGCGAGCAGGAAGCGCAGGGCGTCGGGGAAGGCGTGGAACGCGCCGGCTTCGATCAGCTCCATGACCCGGCGCTGCTTGCGCTCGCCGTACGCCTCCGCCCGCCGGGCGGCGTCGGGCACCTCGAAGTACTCGAGGGCGGCACGGGCGCCGTCCAGGCGCGGCTTGCCGGCCATGACCGTCTGGTAGACGGCGGCAGTGAAGCGCTCGGGACGGTACGTCGTTCGCCCCTGGAGGTCGCTCCACTCGCGCTCCATCAGCTCCTGCAACGCCTCGCGCCAGGCGCGCTGGTGAGGTGAGTCGACCAGCACCCCGTCCACGTCGAAGATCGCGCCACGAAACCCCACGGTGTCCTCTTTCATCCCGCTCGCTGCCCGCGGCCGCCGGCCGGCCTGGCCCCGGTGCCACCCGCCTCGCTGGCCAGGGGCGGCGGCTCCACCCGGTCGGTCCCGGACGCGACGGTCGCCACCGGCGTGCCTCGGCTAGGGCTCGGAGACGGCGACCGGGGCCTGGTCCCTCATGGTCTCGGTCATGGTCTCCAGCTCCCGGCCCCGCGTCTCGCGCACGAACCAGAGCACGAAGAGGAGCGACAGCAGGGCCATCAACGCGTACAGGCCGTAGGCGTAGCCCAGGCCGACGTTCTTCAGCGAGGGGAACGAGGTGGACACGCCCCAGTTGGCCAGCCACTGGGCGGCGGCGGCCAGCGCCAGCCCGGCCGCCCGGATCCGGTTGGGGAACATCTCGCCCAGCAGCACCCACACCACGGGTCCCCAGGACAGGCCGAAGAAGACGACGTAGAGGTTGGCCGAGATCAGCGCTGCCAGCCCCGGGAGGCCCCGGAGCACGGGCTGTCCGGCGCTGTCCAGGGGCGCGGTCCCGAACAGCGACGCCATCGCCCCCAGGGTCACGATCATGCCGCCCGAGCCCACGAGGAGGAGCGGCCGGCGCCCAATGCGATCCACGGTGGCGATGGCGATGAAGGTGGTCAGGACGTTGGTCACGCTGGTGATGACGGTGATCAGCAGCGACTGGCGCTCCGTGAACCCGACCGCTTGCCAGAGCACGCTGGAGTAGTAGAAGATCACGTTGATCCCCACGAACTGCTGGAAGATCGAAAGCCCGATCCCGATCCAGACCACGGGGAGCAGGCCGAAGCGCCCGCGCAGGTCGGCCAGGCGTGGCCGGCGCTCGGCCGAGAGCGTCCGCTGGATCTCGGCGACCTTGGCCTCCACGTTGGCTCTGCCCACCACGTCGACCAGGATCCGCCGAGCCTCCGGCAGACGCCGGACGGCGACCAAGAAGCGCGGCGACTCGGGGAGGCGGAGCGTCCCGCCCAGATAGATCAGCGAGGGCACGGCCTCGGAGAGGAACATCCAGCGCCAGGCGGGCGGACCCAGCAGCCAGGGCCTGGTCCCGCCCCCGGCCGCGAAGGCGATGGCGAAGTCGACGAGCAGGGCGATGAAGATGCCGATCACGATCGCCAGCTGCTGGAGCGAGCCGAGCCGGCCGCGCAACCGTGCCGGCGCGACCTCGGCGATGTAGGCTGGGGCGAGGACAGAGGCCGCGCCCACCGCCACCCCGCCCACGAAGCGCCAGGCGCTGAAGTCCGCCAGGGTGAAGGAGAGGCCTACGCCGAAGGACTGGACCAGGAACAGGGCGGCGGCGACCCACATCGTCCTGACCCGACCGATGCGGTCGGCGAGGCGACCGGCCAGGAAGGCGCCGACGGCCGAGCCGATCAGCGCCGAGGAGACGGCGAGCCCGAGCTCCAGCGGTCCCGCCCGGAAGTGCTCCTGCACGGGCCCGACGGCGCCGTTGATGACCGCGGTGTCGAAGCCGAACAGGAAGCCCCCGATGGCGGCGACGGCAGCGATCAGGCTGATGCGGGCCGTGGAGCCCGGGACCGGGCGGGCCGACGACGGCGCCGCCGTCCCCTCGATCGCCATGTGGTCCGGCTTACGCGGTTCGGGGAGGCCCCGTCAAGTCGGGTATGGCGGTCGCGCCCGAGGCGGCTGGACCGGTGGTCGGTGCCCTCTGTGGGCCCAGGGCCGGAGGCCGGGAGCGCCCCCCGGCGGCGACGCCGCCCCGCCGACCTCAGGCCAGGGCCTTCAGCTCCCGGTTGAGGCAGGCGATGGCCTCGTCCAGGAGGAGACGGACGTCGTCCGCCGGGTGGCCGTCGAGCCACATGGTGATGGCGACGTCGAAGGGGACCAGGGCGATGGCCGCGAGCAGCCGGGGGCGCAGGTCCCGGCGGCGGTCGAGGCCCAGCCGGATGGCGATGGCCTCGGCCACCAGCTCACGCAGGCGCTGCCGTCGCTCCAGCTCCTGGGCGCGCAGCGACGGGGAACGTTGCAGCAACCGGACCAGGGCCAGGGTGCGGTCGGCGGCGGCGCTGTAGGCAGCGACCCGGGGGCGCAGGGCGGTGTGGACGGCCTGCAGCGGGGGTTCGTCGGCCGGACGGGCCACGATCGCGTCCCGGAGCAGCCTGCCCATCCGGTCCAGGAACCCGAGCACGACTTCCTCCTTGGAGGGGAAGTACCGGAAGAAGGTGCGCCGCGAGACTCCGGCGGCGGCGGCGATCTCGTCGACGGTCACGGCCTCGAAGTCCCGGTCGGTCAACAGCTGGAGGGCGACCTCGGTGAGGTGGTCCCGTACTGCCTGCCGTTTGCGCTCCGCCAGCGGGCTGCGTTCGGTCCCGAGCCTGGAGGTCACGGGCAGAGCATAGAGCACCGGCGGCGTCGATTTCGACACCAGGTGTTGACTTTGACACTCGATGTCCTGCTCGGGGCTGGGCGGCCGCCGGGTCCCACCGGGGGTCGAGAGGCCCGGGGGTGGTCGACCGGGCGGCGGCCGGCGCCGAGGAGGCGGGAGGCCGTGGTGCGGGGGCCGTGTCCACCGCTTCTCGCCCCCTGTCCGCATGCTCGCTCCTTTTCCGTATAGCGAGACATTGTCCGGACGATATGGCCTATTCAGGAACAACGTGTTACCCTGGCCTCGCTCCGGATCAGGGCGAGATCGAAGCCGCCGGAAGAAGTCGGGTCTCCGTCGCGCCGTCGGGTCCGGCCCGTTGGGAGGAGAGGAGATGACGAGTGAGAGGGGCGTGATGTCACGGTACGCGTGGATCCTTCTCGGCCTGCTGGTGTGCTTCTGGGGCCTGGTCGGGATCAACCGCCTCGGCATTGGCTACATCCTGCCCATCATCCGTCCCCTGTTCCACATGAGCGCCTTCCAGGCCGGCCTTTTGATCTCCGGGACCTCGCTGACCTGGGCCTTCACCAGCTGGCTCTCGGGGTGGTTGTCGGACCGCTTCGGGCGCAAGGCGGTGATGCTGCCGGGCGCCGTCTTCGCCTGCCTCACCACCATGGCCATGGGCGGGGCCTGGAACTGGCTCTCGATGTTCATCATCCGCGACCTGATCGGCGTCGGCGACGGGGTGGGGTGGCCGAGCGGCCAGTCGGCGCTGGCCGAGGAGGTCCCGCCTCAGCGCCGGGCCCTGGTCGCGGGCGTCTTCACCGCCGGGTACCCGCTCTTCGGCAGCGTGCTGGGGGCGATCGTGATCACCCGCCTGGCCGTGGCCCTGGGCTGGCGCTGGGTGTTCCCCATCCTCGGCTTCGTCTTCTTGATCGTGGTGCTCGCGCTCTGGTTCTACATGCACGAGCCCAAACGGGGCAGCGTCCCCGACCGCCTCGACTGGCGGAACGCGATCAAGATGGTGCGTGACTACCGGGTGGTGCTGCTGATGCTCATCCAGAGCGGGGCCCTGGCCTGGCTCCAGGTCTCCAACCTGTTCAACACCCTCTTCCTCACCGGCGTGCGGCACGTCAGCCTGGTCAACGCCGGGACCATCCTGGCCATCGCCGGGGCGGTGGGCATCGTCGGCACCCTGTTCCTGCCCTTCCTGTCCGACTACGTCGGCCGCCGGCCGGTGGTGCTGGCGGGTGGCGTCCTCTGCGGGCTGACGCTGGGACTCTACATCTTCGGGGGATTCCCGCTGGCGGTGGCGGTCGCCCTGCTGGCGCTGAACTCGTTCTTCATCGGCGTGGTGGTGCCGCTGGGCAGCGCCACCATCATCGTCGAGCTGGTCGGGGAGGAGCTGCGAGCCGCCACCATGGGCCTGGTCAACTTCGTCGGGGTCATGATCGGGACCCTCGCCCTGCCCGCGATCGCGGGGGCGGTGGCCGACGGCTACGGGATCAAGATCGGCTTCCTGCTCGCCGCCATCTGTGCCGGCCTGAGCGGGCTGCTGGTCCTGGGCATCCCCGAGACCGCTCCCCGGGTGCTGGCCCGGCGGGCGGGAAGGACGGCGGTGGCCGCGACCTGACCGTCGCCCGACGGCCGTCCCCGTCCCGGGGCGGGGACGGCCGCACCACGGGGGTCACCGTCCCGGGGCGGGGACCGCCATCGAGGGAAGAGGAGAAGGGTCGGGCGGGGTTGGTGAGGGCATCGATGTCGGCCCTCCAGGTCGTGCTCGGCCTCCTGATGGCGGTCGCGATCCTGGCCATGGTGGCCCGCCGCGTCCGGCTTCCCTATCCGATCGTGCTGGTGGTGGGCGGCCTGGCCCTGGGCTTCGTGCCTCACGTGCCCAGGGTCCGCCTGGACCCGGACGTGGTCTTCCTCGTCTTCCTGCCTCCGCTGCTCTTCCAGGCCGCCTGGGCCACCTCGTTCCGCGACTTCCGGGCCAACCTGCGCAGCATCACGCTGCTGGCCCTGGGCCTGGTGCTGCTCACCACCGTGGGGGTGGCGGCGGTGGCGCACGCGCTGGTGCCGGGCCTGCCCTGGCCCACAGCCTTCGTGCTGGGGGCGGTGGTCGCCCCCACCGACGCCGTGGCCGCGACCACCATCATGCGGCGGTTGGGGGCGCCCTGGCGGGTGGTGAGCGTGGTCGAGGGCGAGAGCCTGGTCAACGACGCCACCGGGCTCGTCGCCTGGCGTTTCGCCCTGGCGGCGGCGGCCACCGGGGCCTTCAGCTTCTGGCAGGCCGGGCTGCAGTTCGTCCTGGTGGTCGCGGGTGGGATCGTGATCGGGCTGGTCGTGGGCTGGCTGCTGGCCCAGGTCCAGCTCCGCATCGACGACCCCCTGATCGAGATCACCCTGAGCTTCCTCGCCGCCTACGCGGCCTATCTGACGGCCGAGAACCTGCACCTTTCCGGCGTGCTGGCGGTGGTGGTGGCGGGACTGTACGCCGGGCGCCGGAGCCCCGAGCTGCTCTCGCCCAACACCCGCCTGCAGGGGCTGGCGGTGTGGGACATGGCCGTCTTCGTGCTCAACGGGCTGGCCTTCATCCTGGTCGGCCTGCAGCTGCCCACCATCGTGGACGGCCTGCGCTCGCGCCCGGTCTCCAGCCTGATGCTGACCGCGGCCGCGGTCTGCCTGACCGTGATCGTGGCCCGCATCGCCTGGACCTTCCCCGGCGCCTACCTGCCCCATCTCCTGCCCCGGGTGCGACGACGGGAGCCCCTCCCGCCCCCGCGCAACGTGGCCGTGACCGCCTGGTCGGGCATGCGGGGTGCGGTCTCCCTGGCCGCCGCCCTGGCCCTGCCCGCCACCCTGCCGGGCGGCCCGTCCTTCGCCGGCCGGGACCTGGTCCTCTTCCTGACCTTCTCCGTGATCCTGGTCACCCTCGTCCTGCAGGGCCTGAGCCTGCCCCTGCTCATGACCCGGCTCGGGGTGGGCGGCGACGGACGCGACCATCACGAGGAGAAGGTGGCCCGCTTCCGGGCCATCGAGGCGGCGGAGGCCCGGCTGGGGGAGCTGGCCGGCGCGGGCTGGGCCCCTCCGGAGCAGCTCGACTCCCTCCGCAGCTACTACCGGAAGCGGCGCACCTCGGTCGAGACCCGGTTCGGCTACCTGCGCCACGGCCACGACGGGGACGGGCGGGAGCCCGCCGACGGGCACGTCCACGTGGACGGCGCCGACCACCTGACCGACCACCGCCGATGGCAGGAGCGTCTGCACCGGCTCAAGCTGGAGCTGATCGCGGCCGAGCGCCAGGAGGTGGTCGCGTTGCGCAACCAGGGGGCGATCGGTGACGACGTCCTGCACCGGATCGAGCGCGACCTCGACTTGGAGGAGCTGCAGCTGATCGACGCCGAGCGGTGAGGACCGGTCCCGCTCCCATCCCCGGCCCGGGTCCCGGCTCCGGTCGTCTCTGCCGGAGGCGGACCGATCGCCGACCCCGGCCTCGGCGCACGATCCGGTCCGCCGGGGTCGGGACGGAGTCCGACCGGCGGTTGGCGCCCCACCGTCGCCGGCGGTCGGAGCGTCGGTGGCGCGGAAGGTGCTCGCCGGGTCGCCGTCGCCGGCGTTCCCCGACCCGCCTGGCTTCGATCAGTCGCTGCGCGACGGTGCGGACTCTCCGGTCTTCTCGGGCCCTGACATCGGGCGAGATGTCGGTGTCGCTCGGTGCACGAAGAGGGCGCAGGGTGCGTCGCCGGAGCGCGATGGGTCCGGGCGGTCCGGGGGCGTCGACACCGGGGGCGTATACTGGCACCCGGTACATGGTGGCCGTGGTGGATGGCCGATGAGCACGAGCCGGCGGGCCTGAGCGGCGCCGGGCGAGCCGGAGGTCGCGGATCGAGGAAGGGACTCCGGGCGAGGGAAGGAGGGGGTGGCGGCCGGAACGGGTCGCGTCCGGTGCATCTCCCCCGGATGAAGGACATCGCGGCGGTGGTGGGGGTCTCTCAGAGCACCGTCTCGCGGGTCCTCAACGACAACTCGGCGATCCCGATCACGGCCGAGACCAGGCAGCGCGTGCTGGCGGCGGCCGCCCGGCTCGGCTATCGTCCCAATCCCGCGGCCAGGGCGTTGCGTGGGGCGCGAACCATGCTGATCGGTGCGGTGGTCCGCGACATCACCGACCCGTTCTTCGCCGCCGCCATCGAGGCCCTGTGCGTGGTGGCCAGGGATCACGGGTACAACGTGGTGCTCGGCCATGCCCATGGCAGCGCTCAGGAGGCCATGGCCCTCACCACCGTCCTGGAATCGCGCCACTGCGACGCCATCCTACTCATGGGGGATATGCGGGATCAGCCCCGGCTCATCGAGGACCTCCGGAACGTGCACCTGCCGGTGGTGGCCCTGTGGCAGGGGACCAGGTTGCCCCAGATCCCGTCCGTGGACGTCGACAACCGCCGGGCGATCTCGGCCGGCATCGAGCACCTGCGTGAGTTGGGTCACACCCGGATCGCATTCGTGGGTGGAAGCAGACGGCTCGGTGACAAGCGTCAGCGAGAGGCGAGCTTCGTGGCGCGGATGCGACAGCTGGGCCTGCCGGTCCCGGAGGGATACGTCCGGCACGTCCAGAACACGCCCGGCGGTGGCGGGTCGGCTCTGGCGGCCCTGATGCAGCTCCGGCCCCCGCCCACGGCGGTGGTGGCGGCCACCGACGTGATCGCGATCGGGGTTCTCCACGCCGCGGCCGAGATGGGGATCTCCGTCCCCCGCGACCTGTCGGTGATCGGGTTCGACGACCAACCCCTGGCCGCGTACACGGTGCCCCCGCTGACCACGCTCCGCATGCCGACCGTGCCCATGGTGCTGGCCGCCTTTCAGATGGCGACGGACGCGGTGGAGAAGGGTGGGCGGACGCCCTCCCGTCAGGTCTTCCAGGCGACGCTGGTGAGGCGGAGGTCGACCGCCCCGCCGCGGTAGCGCGGCGACGATCGGCTCGGTGCCGGCGGGACGGTTCGGATGGGCGGCCACCGGCACCGCTCCCGGCCTCGACAGGGGCCGGGGCGAGCTTTCCGGGAGGTGCGGGCGGTCGGTTGACCGTGACTGCAATCGTATGCTACATACGTAGTCGAAGGTGGCGGGAGGTGGAGACGTGGGTTGCGCCGACCGACCTGGGGGCGAGGCCAGCGCCGCGCCGGTCCGAGGGGAGGACTGCCGGGTGGGTGGGCGCGGTTCGGCCGTGCTGAGCCATGGCATCACCGCCGGCGGGGTGGTCGGTGCGCCCGCGCGCGGCTGAGGCACCCGCCGACGGGCGCGGCCGGCGACCGGGCGACGAGCAGGTCGGGCCGTGAACCCTGGCCGCCTGACCTCCCCACCGGCGAAGGGCCGGGGGCGCAGGGGGGCCCGCCGGGACCCGGCCGCGCCGGCGGGCGGTCCGACGGCCGGGAGGGCGTCGTGAAGTCCCTCCAGAAGTTCGAGGTGTGGTTCGTGGCCGGCGGCCAGCACCTCTACGGTGAGCGCCTCCTCGGTCAGGTGGGCGAGCACAGCGAGCGGATCGCGCGGGCGCTCGACGCCTCGGGGGCGATCCCGGTTCGGGTGGTGGCGAAGCCGGTGCTGACCACGCCCGAGGCCATCCGTCAGCTCTGCCAGGAGGCGAGCGTGACCCCCGGCTGCGTCGGCCTGATCGCCTGGATGCACACCTTCTCTCCGGCCAGGATGTGGATCGCTGGGCTGAAGGCGCTGCGCCGACCCCTGCTCCACCTGCACACCCAGTTCAACCGGGACCTGCCCTGGGCCGACATCGACATGGACTTCATGAACCTGAACCAGTCGGCCCACGGCGACCGCGAGTTCGGCTTCGTGTTGACCCGGATGGGCTGGCCCCGAAAGGTGGTCGCCGGCCACTGGGAGGATCCATCGGTGCAGGCCCG
>DASRBU010000521.1:0-2081 GCA_035653475.1 Candidatus Dormiibacterota bacterium
GGTGTCCTCGGCCGTGTGCCACCACCAGGGCAGGCCGCCCGGCTGCCGGCGCTCGGGCTGGCCGGCGGCGGTGAAGAGGCCGGAGGAGCCCTGGCGGGCGGCCATCTCGGGCGGCACCTGGGAGAGGTCCATGTAGACGGAGGGGACGCCACAGCCCCAGAAGGACTGGTCGCCGGCCCGCGATTGCCGCTCCGGCTCCGCCTCCTCCCCGATCGCGTCCCGGATCGCGGCGACCGCGAACTCACGCGTCTCGGCCATGCTCAGGGCCCGGTAGATGGAGGCGCCCCGGGCACCGGTGGAGTCGGCGTTGACGTGGAGGACGCAGTTGTCGTGCAGGTCCTCCCAGAAGTGGTCGAAGTACCAGGTCGAGCCCGAGTAGCGGCCCTGGGTGTGACCGGGCCAGAAGGCGATGCGCACGCTGCGGTGGAGCCGGTCCCGATGGCCAGCCAGCACCCGGGCCACCTCGAGCATGGTGGCGTTGGCGGTGCCGTTGTCCATGGCCCCCAGGTACCAGGAGCAGTGATGGCCACTGAAGAGGACGAACTGCTCCGGGTCCGCCCGCCCCTTCAGCTCCCCCACCAGGAGCGGGGTGGTCCGCCAGCCCCAGAAGGTCCGGGCCTGGAGGCGGACGCGGAGCCTCCCTCGAGCGGCCAGGGCGCGGAGCCGCTCGCCGTCGGCCTGCCGGATCGAGACCACGGGCAGGTTGGGGAGGAGAGATGCGGTGCGTGTGGTCGGGGTGCCCCAGACCGGCGAGACGCACATCTCGTGGATGCGGTCGCCGTCCTGGTTGGCGAAGACGAGGGCGGCCGCACCGGCCTGGGAGCCGTGCAGGACCCGGAGCGGGGAGGCGATGCCCTGGATCAGGCCGATCTTGCCCCGCACCCCGCGCGCGAAGTCGGCCTCCTCGCCGGTGCCGAGGTCGACGACCTCGCCCTCCAGGCCCGCCTCGGGCGTAGAGGGGACGAAGGAGTGGGTGATGGCGTCGACGCGTCCGGTCTCCGGCTCCAGCAGCTCGAGCCGAGCCTGCTCGGGCCAGCCGAGCAGGCTCTCGAACTCGTAGAGGGTGGTCTCGAGCCCGAACCGGTCCAGCTGCGAGCGCAGGTAGTCCACCGCCCGCCGCTCGCCCTCGGTGCCCGAGACCTTCTCCCACTGGGCCAGGGTGGTGGCGTGGCGCCACAACTCCTCCCGGGAGACTTCCGCCAACACCGTCCGTTCCAGCTCGTCCAGCTCGGTGCGCAGCTCGGCCATGCCGACCTCCTACCGTCTCCAGGGCAGCCAGTCCTGGAGCCAGATCCGGACCAGGAAGAAGAGCACGAGCAGGGTGTTGATCACGCAGAGCGCGACCGCCACCCCCGCCGCCGTGCCCGTGAAGGTGCTCGTCGCTTCCATCGCTTACCTCACCTCTCCCTCATTTGCCCCCCGCCGGCGAGCCACCGGTCTGCACCACCGGCTGCCAGGTCCCTTCCTTCCGGCCCGAGAGCAGGTAGGTGAGATAGGGGCGCCGAACTCGGGGCTCGATCATCCCGGCCACGCAGCACGAGGCCAGGATGCCGCACACGGCGAAGGCCACGAAGGCGGGCCAGTACTCGGGGCCGCTCGGCGTCTGACGGATGAGGGCGGCGGTGATGGGCTGGGCAACCGCGCTCCCGACCATGCCCCCCAGGACCACCACGCCCAGGGAGCGGCCGACCGCCCCCGGCGTCAGCAGCTCGCCCAGGTAGGGGGCGAAGAGCTGGCCGACCGGCGACCAGGAGACGCAGAAGCCGGCCACCGCGAAGGCGGCGTAGGCCTCGGCCAGGGGCACGCCGCGCCGGAAGGTCGCCGCCCAGAGCACGGCCGCGGCCATGCCCAGGCCGCCCAGGAGCCAGATGGGGGTCCGCTTGGTCCCGAAGACCTTGTCCGAGAGCCAGCCCCCGACCAGGACGCCGAAGAACTGGCCACCCCAGGCCGCCGAGGCCAGCGTGCCGGCGAGCAGGAGCGGCAGCTTCAGCTCGGTGGTCCCGTAGAGCGGGAGCCAGGTGGTCAGGCCCCAGTTGGCGAGCAGGGCGAAGAAGCCAGCGCAGAACATGAGCGCCACGCTC
>DASRBU010000522.1:0-4095 GCA_035653475.1 Candidatus Dormiibacterota bacterium
AGACCGCGAACAGGGGGTCGTGGGCGTAGGCCAGCTGGATGCGGTGCGCCTCCACCCAGCGGAAGAGGCTCTGGGGATCGGTGGTGGGGGCGCGGGCCACGGCGCTGGCCAGGGCCGCCTCCAGCTCGGCGGCGGTCAGCACCGTCTCGGCCGGGCTGCCGTCGGCCCGGCGGACCCGGAGCAGGTAGTGATCCTGACCGATGGCCTCGACGTCATCGACCCGGACCGGGGCCGAGAAGTGGCCCGGGATGACAAGCTGGCGGTTCCGGGCTCGGGCGGCGAGGTCAGCAGAGGGGGCGTCCGGGATCAAGCGCGGCGAGCATTGTACTGCGCGCAGCATTGACGCGGACGTGGAGTCTGCGGTGGCTGGAGCGCTTGCCAGGGCGAGATGGCACCACGTGCCCTGAGCCCCGGCAGGGCCCGGTGGATCACGATGGATCGTGAGGTCAGCTCACCCGGATGTTGGCCTGTGCCCTTGAGCCCCGCATAGAGACCCTAGACAGCTCGCCCGACTCTCAGCCGCCTCCCGGCCTCTACCAGCTGCTGGGCCCGGGCCCGTGAGAGCCCGGTGACGTGGGCGATGGTGGCGTAAGAGGCACCCAGCTCGTGGATGCGCAGCGCGGCCAGGGCACGGACCTCCTCCAGCCGCCGGGCGGCTGCCTCATGGCGCACCTGGGCCTCCGTGGCGAGGGCATACCGCTCCAGCGGGTCGGCGATCGCCTCGATCGCGGCGATCTCGTCCGTGCTCGCTGGAGGAACGCCGGATGCTGCATAGGACCTCGTGACGGGCACGCCCCGAGCCTCGGCGAAACGTGGCCGGGCCGGATGGGCGACGACCCTGCGACTGGAGGAGTCCTGAGCCAGGTCGCCAGCGGTGGGCCTACCGGCGCTCGACGTCGCCTCGCAGCACCCGGTCCAGTGCCTCGGCAGCCTCCCGGGCGAGCTCCGGCGCCACATGGGTGTAGATGTTCAAGGTGGTGGCGGACGTCGAGTGTCCCAACACTGCCATCGCCGTCGCCACCGGGATCCCGCTCAGGGCGAGGAAGGTGGCGGCCGAGTGCCGGAGATCGTGGAAGCGGATCCGGGGCAACCCGAGCCGGGCGAGCTGGGCCTGGAGGCGCTGCGTGGCCTTGGTCCCCCTGAGGGGGGAGCCGTCCGGTTCCCGGAAAACGAGGTCGCCCCACTTGTCCTGCCAGCTGCTCCCAGCCCTCAATCGCTCCTCGGCCTGCAACCGCCGCTGGCGATGGAGCGCCTCCACGGCGATACTGGCCAGGGGGATGGTGCGTCGGGAGCGTCGCGTCTTGGTGGGCTGCTCCAGCCACTCGCCGTGCTCCTCTCGCAGCGGCCTCGGGGCACGTTGCAGGGTGCGCGCGATGGTCACGCGGCCCCGCTCCAGGTCCACGTCCGACCAGCGCAGCCCGATCAGCTCCGACTGACGGGCGCCGGTCGCCAGGGCGAGCACCCACAGGGGACCGTCTCGATGGTGCTCTGCTGCGGCCAGCAGGTTCCGCACCTGCTCGGCGGAGAGCGTGGTCCCCTCCCGGACGCCCTCCAGGGGCAGGGGTCGTGCCAGCTCGGCCACGTTGCGCAGCACGAGCCCCTCACGCTTGGCCTCGCTGAGCAGGTTCCTGAGCACGGCCCGGACGTGGTTGCAGGTGCGAGCGGAGAGGCCGTCGTCCCGCAGCCGGCTGAGCAGGTTGCCGACGTGATGGGGCTCCAGCCTGGTCAGCTGCAGGTGGCCCAGGCTGGGCAGGGCGTGCTCAAGCAGCTCCCCGTAGCGATGGAGAGTCCTGGGACGCACCCGGCACTGGCTCAGCCAGCGCTGCCCGTACTCGGCCAGGGTTGGCGTACGGCCGTGGTGGAGGGGAAGGGCACCGCGCTCGAGCGCGTCCAGGGCGCTGATCAATTTGGCCCTGGCCTCTTGCTCGGTGGCCCCGTAGAGGGAGCGGCGCACCCGCTGCCCGGTCTCGGGATCGATGGCGGTGTACCGAGCGTGCCAACGGCCATCGCGCCGCTGGTAGATGCTGCCGGCCCCGTTGGGGCGCTTGATCCGCTTGGCCCGGGTCCGTGCCATTCGTCGCCCTCCGGCTGACGCCAAATCCGACGCCAACCGGAGTCTGCGGTCCGTCGCCGGCGGCCGTCAAGGGTGTCTGTGATGGATCCCCGTTTCGTATTCGGATTCCTCGGTTGGGGCCCCGTTGAGCCCTGTCAGAGAAGTGGTCAGTAGCGCACTCGAAAACCGCTATGGGGGCAACCCCATCGTGGGTTCGAATCCCACCCTCTCCGCCAGAGGCGAGTTCGATGGGGGCCTCGGGGCGGCCGCGCCCCGGGCACCTCATCCCTGTCCACGGAGGGATCGACTGCCACCCTGACGGCCATCGGCGTCGAAGAGCACCTCCATGTGACCGGGCACGGCGTCGGCATGGAGGGCCGGCAGCACGTGGGAGTAGGTATCGAGGGTCAGCGCGATCGTGCTGTGGCCGAGCAGCTCCTGGACCACCTTTGGATGGACCCCTCGTGCCAGGAGATGGCTCGCCGCCGTGTGCCGGAGGTCATGGATTCGCACCCTGGGCAGCCCGGCCCGGGCGAGAGTTCGGTGGAACACCGCGCTGAGGTAGGTGTCCCGGATCGGCCGGCCCCATCGAGTGCAGAAGATCAGACCGATACCCTCCCAGCGCGACCCGGCCAGGAGGCGCTCCTCCTCCTGGCGGTGGCGGTGATCGGCGAGTGCTCGGACGACCGACGGTGCCAGGTAGACGACCCGCCGGCTCCGCCTGGTCTTGGGCTCCGTCAGCACGGGACCCCGACCCCGTTGCCACTGGAGCGCTCGGCGCACATGGAGCCGGCCGGTCTTTGCATCCAGGTCATCCCACATGAGACCGAGCGCCTCGCCGAGCCGAAGGCCCGTGGTGGCGAGGACCACCCAGAGCGCGTACAGGCGGTGGTCCCCGGTCGCCTCGAACAGTCGGCGGATCTCTGCCTCGGTGAGAACTCTCGGCTCTCGCCGGGCTGGCCGCGGCACGGCCACGCCATCCGTGGGGTTCCGAGCGATCAGACCCCAGAGCACCGCCTGGCGGAGCGCTCTGTGCAATACCTCATGAACCTGCTCGACGCTCCGGGCCGACAGGCCCCGATCCAGGAGCCGGCCATACGTGTACTGGACGGCCGCAGGGGACAGGCTCCCCAGCTTCAGCCTGCCAAGGTAAGGCAGCAGACGCCGCACGTTCAGCGCTGCCGTCTCATAGGTCCGTGGCCGAACGCTTCGGCTCACGACATCGGTGAGCCACCGTTCCAGGTATTGGCCCAGGGTCCAACCTGACGCTGCGAGAAGCACCCCTTCAGCCCGATCCCTACGGGCCTTCAGCAGCTTCTCGTTCGCCTCCCGCCGCGTCGCTCCGTAGAACGTGAGACGGCGCCCATCCGCCCGTAGCTGAGCCACCCAGCGCCCGTCGGCGCGCTGGTAGATGGTGCCCTCGCCCGCTGCGCGCCTCGCCATCAGCCGCCTGGAACACGGACCCGGTCGATCATCCAGAGCGAACCCGGGACCGGTGCACCGGCAGCCCGCTCCCGAATCCACTCCTCCAGCGCTCGCCGCGGGATGCGCACCGACCTGCCGATGCGCACCACCGGCAGCTCGCCCCGGCCAATCAGCTCGTACACCTTGGTTCGGCCGATGCTCAGCAGGCGTGCAACTTCCTCTGTGCGCAGCAGCAACGACTCCTGATCCACCGTGCTCACCTCCCCACCGACATTCGGCCGGCCGCGCCCGCCGGGGGCAGCCATGCCAGCCGCCCGCGCTCCGTCAAGGCCGCGGCCGCTCCGCGGTGGCCCTCCGGGCCAGCCTTGACCGCGCGCGGGCGCCCGGCTCCCTATCGCCTGTGCGGGCGCGGCCCTCACGCCACCACCTCGTAGGCGGCCCGGAACTCCGCGATCGCCGCCCGGTGCCGGGCCGAGAGGTAGGGAAGAGCCGAGGCCACCCAGCCCTCCAGCAGCCGCCAGCCCTGCTCTCGGTAGCACGCCAGCACCATGGCCAGGCTGGGCACCACCTGCCGGTCCAGCCAGCCCAACGTCCGGTCCACGCTCAGCCGCTGGCGC
>DASRBU010000523.1:0-11721 GCA_035653475.1 Candidatus Dormiibacterota bacterium
CCGCAGGAAGGCGTCGGTGACGGCGACCGAGAGGTTGAAGTTCTCAAAGGCTCCGGGCCGGGACTTGGCGGCGACGAACTCCTCGATGTCGGGGTGGGAGACGGAGAGGACCCCCATGTTGGCCCCGCGCCGGCGCCCGCCTTGCTTGACCACCTCGGTGGTGGTGTCGAAGATGCGCATGAACGAGACCGGTCCACTGGCCGTGCCCTGGGTGCTACTGACCGCGTCTCCCCGGGGCCGCAGCCGGGAGAAGGAGAATCCGGTACCGCCCCCCGCCTGGTGGACCAGGGCCATGTCCTTGAGGGTGGTGAAGATCGACTCCAGCGAGTCCTCCACGGGCAGGACGAAGCAGCCCGAGAGCAGTCCCAGCCCGGTACCGGCGTTCATCAGGGTGGGCGAGTTGGGCAGGAACTCCAGGCTGCGGAGGGCCCGCGAGAACTCCTCCGCCCAGCGCGCCGAGGAGCCGGCGACGAAGGCGTCCTCGGCCCGGGCCACGTGCCGGGCGACGCGATCCATCATCTCCCCGGTCGACTCCACCACCTGCCGGCGCCGGTCCCGGAGCAGGTAGCGGTCGCGCAGGACCACCACCGAGTTGAGGGGCAGCTTCAACTCGTCCCGCACCCCCAGCAGCCGTTTCGCCTCCCGGAGCTCCGCCCGGCGGCGACGGTAGGTGATGTAGGCACGGGCCACGTCCTCCAGGCCCAGCTGCATCAGGGCCCGCTCGACCTGGTCCTGGATCTGCTCCACGGTCGGGGTGGCCCCGGCCGGCAGGGCGCTCAGCACCAGGTCGGTCACCTCCTCCGCCCGGGCCGGGTCGGCGCGCCGGACCTCGCGCATCGCCGCCAGCACGGCGGCGGTGATGCGGCCCCGGTCGAAGGGCACCAGCTCCCCGGCCCGGTCGCGCACGGCCGGCGGGGCCGCGGGGCCGGGTCTGGGACGGCTCAGGCTCTGGTTCACGTCGGTTCCTCGAGTGCCCGATCGACGACACCCCGATCTTGCCCCATCGGCCATCGCCCGGGCGGCGGCCGATCGACCCATCCGACCGGCCGGCAGAGGGTCCCGGCCGACGAGGGGCGTTCGGCCCCTGCGCCGAGGCCGGGACGGTGCCCAGCATGGAAGAGGAGAGCGCAGGATGCCCTTCCCCGGAGCGCCGGGCGCCGCGTTTCCGGCGGAGGTCGGCCCGGCCGCAGCACGGCGGTGAGCGTGTCGTTCGCGGTCGAGGCGCTGGCGCCGCCCGAGCCGGCGGTCCCCGGCCAGACCTACGACCTCGTGATCGTCGGCGGCGGGCCGGCCGGTCTGACCGCCGCCCTCTACGCGGCCCGGGGCGGGCTGTCGACGGCGGTGCTGGAGCGAGCCGCTCCGGGCGGCTTGATGGCCACCACCGAGCGGGTCGAGAACTGCCCCGGCTGCGTGGAGGGAAGCGGAGCGGAGATCGGTCATTACCTTCTGCGCCAGGCGACGACCTTCGGCGCCCGCTTCAGCCAGGCGGAGGTCGGGCGGCTCGACCTGCAGCCCAGCCCCAAGCTGGCCCTGGTCGGCGAGGACGTCTACCCGGGCCGGACGCTGCTGGTGGCCACCGGCTCGCGACCCCGCCAGTTGCACGTGCCGGGCGAGCGGGAATACTGGGGCCGGGGCGTTTCCTTCTGCTCGACCTGCGACGCCCCCTTCTTCCGCGGCCGCGAGGTCGCGGTGGTCGGCGGCGGCAGCTCGGCCCTGCAGGAGGCGGAGTTCATCCTCCGCTATGCCTCCCGGGTCACGATCGTCCAGGACCTGGACCACCTGACCGCCACCCCCGTCCTCCAGCAGCGCGTGGTCGGCCGTCCCGAGGTCGAGATCCGGCTCTCCCGGCGGGTCCGGGAGATCCGGGGCAACGCCGGCGTGGAGGCCCTCGTGCTGGAGGACCGGGAGACCGGCCGGATCGAGGAGCTGCCGGTGGAGGGGGTCTTCGTCTTCATCGGCCTCCTCCCCAACACCGAGCTGGTCCGCGGCCAGCTCCGGCTGACCGACGACGGCTATGTGGTCACCGACGACCGCATGCGGACCAGCATTCCCGACGTCTACGCGGCCGGGGACGTCCGGCACGGCGCCCCCCGCCAGATCGTGACCGCGGCCGCGGACGGGGCCGTGGCCGCCCTGAGCGCGATCGAGCGCCTGCGGCAGGGCCCGCCGGAGACGACGCTCAACCCTTGAGCACCCCGATTGGCCGCAGCCGTGCCACCGGCCGGGACAGGCCTGCCCCGGCGCAGACCCGAACCACCTCGTCGATGTCCTTGTAGGCCTCCGGAGTCTCCTCGGGCAGGGCCCGGGGGACGCGGGCGGCGACCACGATGCCCTGCTCGCGGAGGCGGGAGAGCAGCTCCGATCCGGTCACCGTACGCATGGCGGCGTGCCGGCTCATGGTCCGTCCGGCCCCGTGACAGGTGGAGGCGAAGGCCTCGTTGCCGGGCTCGCCGACCAGTACGTAGGAGGCGGTCCCCATCGATCCCGGGATCAGGACCGGCTGGCCGACGTCGCGGTAGAGGACGGGGAGGTCGGGATGCCCGGCCGGAAGGGCCCGGGTGGCGCCCTTGCGGTGCACGCAGAGGCGGAGGCGGCGTCCCTCCAGCTCGTGCTCCTCGATCTTGGCCAGGTTGTGGGAGACGTCGTAGACCAGCGACAGGTCACCGGCGCCGAACACCGCCTCGAACTCACGACGTACGCCCCAGGTGATGACCTGGCGATTGGCCCGGCCGAAGTTGGCAGAGGCGGCCATGACCGCCAGGTAGCGGCGACCGTGGGGGGAGTCGACCGGGGCCGCGGCCAGCTGGGGGTCGGGGAGCTCGATCCTGTAGTGGGGCAGGGCGGCCAGCATCTCCCGAACCTGGTCGCTGCAGACCTGGTGGCCCAGCCCTCGGGAGCCGGTGTGGATCATGACCGTGACCAGGTGTGGCCGGAGTCCGAAGCGCTCGGCCACGGCCCGGTCGAAGATCCGCTCCACCGTCTGGACCTCCAGGAAGTGGTTCCCGGAGCCGAGGCTGCCCAGCTCGTGGAGCCCGCGCTCGAGCGCGCGCTGGCTGACCTCGCCCACCTCCTCCACGGGCAGGACCCCGCCGTCCTCGCAGCGCTCGAGATCCTCGGGTATGCCGTAACCGGCCTGGACGGCGGCTACGGCCCCCTCGCGGAGCACGGTCACCAGCCGGGCTCGATCCAGGCGCCAGATGCCGCTCCCACCCAGCCCCGCCGGGACCCGGCGCCGTAGCTCCTCCATCAGGGCATCGACGTGGGGCCGCACCCGGTCCAGGGTCAGGGAGGAGCGCAGCAGCCGGACCCCGCAGGAGATGTCGAAGCCGACGCCCCCAGGGGAGATGACCCCGCCGGCCGCCACGTCGGTGGCGGCCACCCCTCCGATCGGGAACCCGTACCCCCAGTGGATGTCGGGCATGGCGTAGCTGGCCCGGACGATCCCGGGCAGGGTGGCCACGTTCTCCACCTGCGTGACCGAGCGGTCCCCGATGGCCGTCGGCAGGAGCTGCTCGGAGGCGAAGATGACGCCCGGCACCCGCATCGCGCCCCGCCGGGGCAGCACCCAGCGGAACTCGCTCTCGCGGACCAGACCGTTACCGGCTGCGCTCATCCCGTCCTCCCGCCGGGCTCGGCCGGAAGCCGGGCTCCCGGCCTCGTCGGCCGATCGGGAGCCTCGCGTCGCAGCCCGGGATCGAACGTCCCGGCCGGCCACCGACGTCCCCGGCGCCACCCGACCCGGGCGGGGCCGGGCCGAGGCCGAGGTGGGGTGTCCATGGGTGGAGGATACCGACGGGAGGGGCGGCGACCGCCGTCTCGAGCTGGGCCGGGGTCCGGCCCGTCCCGCCCCGAGACGGCCGATGGTCCCTGGTCGCGCGGCCGGACGGACGGCAACCTGGACCCTGGAGCCTCTGGGCATGTACGGGGAGAGAGCGGCGGAGGACGGAGTCGAGCCGGGCTTCCAGGGCCGGACGGCGGACCCCGGGGCGGGAGGGCCGGAAGCTCCTCGATCCGAACCGGGCTCACGGCGCCCGGCGTCGGGCGAGGGCGGCCTGCGGGTCGTGGTCGACAGCAGCACCTGTCTGGACGAGGCCGAGGCGGCCCGCCTCAGCACCGCCGTGGTCCCGCTGCAGCTGGTCATCGATGGACGGACCTATCGGGACGTCGTCGACATCCTGCGCCGGGACTTCTATCGGTCGCTGCGGGCCGGGCATTCGGTCCACACCACCGCCTCGCCATCGGTGGGCGACTACCTGCGGGCCTTCCGGCAGGCGCCGGGGGACGTGCTCTGCCTCACCGTGGCCGCCTCGCTCTCGTCGATGTTCCAGAACGCCCAGACCGCGGCCGATCTGGCCCGGCAGGAGCGGCCCCAGCGCCGGATCCGGGTGGTCGACACCGGGACGGCGGCCGCCGGCCTGCGGTTGCTGGCGGTGCAGGCGGGGCGGCTGGCGGCGAGGGGCTCCGACCTGGGGGAGGTCGTGGAGCGGGTGACCTCGCTGGCGCCGCGTGTGGTCCTGCTGGGCGTGCTGGAGACGGTGGCCTACCTGGCCCGCAGTGGACGGGTGCCCCAGGTCGCCTCGCGCGCCGTCGAGCTGCTCGGCCTTCGCCCGGTGGTGCGCTTCGCCCGGGGCGAGGGCGGCCTGGTCCACGTGGCCCGAAGCCCGGAGGCGGGCCTGCGCGCCCTGCAACGGTCGCTGATGCAGGCCGCTCGCGATCAGGGTATGGGCGCCGAGGGCGAGGGCCTGGAGGCGGTCGCCTTCCACGCCGACGCCGGCGAGCGGATGGAGGCGCTGCTCGCCCGCCTACGGACACGACTGCCCCGGGCCCAGCTCGCCGCCTCCGAGTTCACACCGGCCATGGGCGTGCACACCGGCCCGGGCCTGGTCGGCGTGGCCTTTTTCGTCCACCCACGAGACGGCGTCTCCGATCCGCCCCGGACGGGGCCGACTCGGTTCGGAGAGAACGATGGCAGGGGCTGAACGTCCCGAGCCGGAGGGGCTCGGGGGCACTGCCCGCGGCGGACGCGATGGAGGAACCTGGACCAGACCATGGATGGGGAGCACGAGAGACTGCGGGACGTGCCCGAGGTGCGCGCCCTGCTGGAACGGGGCGAGGAGCGCGGCTGTCTCGACCTCTCCGAGCTCGACGCCCTGGCGGCCGACCTCGGCCTCTCCGAAGAGGAGCTCGAGGACCTGTACGTCGTCGTCCAGGAGGCGGGCATCGAGCTGCTCGACGACTGTGGCCGCCGGGAGGTGGCCGCCACCAGCTACCGGAACGGCGAGCTGGCCGAGGCCACCTCCGATCTGCTGGCCGTGTTCCTGGGCGAGATCCGGGGCCACCCTCTGCTCATGGCCGAGGAGGAGGTTCGCCTGGCGCGGCGGATCGAGCGGGGCGACCGCGCCGCCCGGGAGCGGATGATCCGGGCCAACCTTCGTCTCGTGCTGTCCATCGCCAGGCGCTACCAGGGGTACGGCCTGCCCCTGATCGACCTGGTCCAGGAGGGCATCCTGGGCTTGATGCGGGCCGTCGACAAGTTCGACTGGCGCCGGGGCTTCAGGTTCTCCACCTACGCCACCTGGTGGATCCGCAAGGCCATCCAGACGGCGTTGACCAACCAGGCTCGGCAGATCCGTCTCCCCGCCGGCCTGGTCGAGCGGGAGCGCAAGCTGGCCCGAGTCGAGGAGGAGCTACGCCGCCGGCTCGGCCGGGAGCCGACCACGGCCGAGCTGGCGGCTGAGGTCGGCCTGAGCCGGGTTCAGATCGAGGACCTGCGCTCCGCCGCCCGGGCGGTGGTCAGCCTGGACCAGCCGGTGGGCGAGGAAGGGGAGACCCGGTTGGGCGAGCTGCTGCCGGAGGCGGGTGCTGGACCCGAGGAGACGGTGACCGTGCGTCTCGGCGACCAGCGTCTGCGGCAGGCGGTCGACGCTCTGCCCGAGCCCGAGCGGCAGGTGGTCCGGCTGCGCTTCGGGGTCGGCGGCGAGGGACCGCTCCCGCTGCCGGAGGTGGCGCAGAGGCTCGGGCTGAGCGTGGGGCAGGTGCGACGGGCCGAGGTGCGCGCCCTCGATCGGCTGGCGCTGGACCGCGAGCTGCAGGCGCTCAGGGAGGCCGCCTGACCGGAGCCGGCGGCCGGCGTCACCGGGCCATCTCCGGGGATGGTCGAGGCGCCGATCGGATCGGCGAGCACGGCCCACCACCGGGTTGCACCTCCCCGGGCCCGGCGGTCGTTGAGCCGCCCGGACCGATCGGACCGGCCAGTTCCGCGACCTGCCGGGCCACGATCCCTGCCCGGCCCGGAGCCGACGGACGGTCTGGGGCTCGCCCGCGCCGACCGGCGGCACGGGGCCGCCCCGCCCTCCTCACTCGACCCCCCGGTCCGGGGGCCGGTGCACCTCCAGCTGCTCGAGGATCGAGCGCAGCTGCTGCTCCAGCTCGGCGTTGTTGGCCTCGATCGCCTCCGCCACGGCTCGGGCCACAGGCTCGGCCAGCACGCCCAGGCCGGCTTCCTCCAGCTCGGTGAGGATGGAGGCACGAAGCGCGGCGCCGCTCAGCCCGAGCCGAGCCAGCCCGAGCACGCTCCGACGCCGATTGATCTCGGGCCTCATCGCGGGTCACCTCCTCGTATGCGTCGCCGATCGAGGTCGATGCGCGGCCGGCGTGACCGCGAGGCCGACGCTACGCCGGTCCGGGGCGGGCCCACAGGGTCCAACGGCCCCCGTCGCCCCGACCACCCGGCGGCATCCCGCTGCTCGAGACGTCGTCTCCGGCGCCGGACCGGACCGGAGCGCCGACCACCGGCTCGGCCGGCGCGCGACCATCAGCCCTGGCCGCGGTCGGAGGTCGAGACTGGGGTGGGGGTAGGAGGCAATGGCCATGAACGACGAAGAGGATCTGGAGCGGTCCTGGCCGCTGCCGCACGGAGGCGTGGTCCAGCTGCGCCCGCGGCCGGTCCGGCTGACCCGCGAAGGCCTGCGCCGGCTGGAGGAGGAGCTGCGGGAGCTGCGCGAGGTGCGCCTGCCCGAGGTCGCCGAACGGATTCGGGCCGTGCGTCAGATGGCCGCCGACCTCTCCGAGAGCGACGAATGCTTCCAGGCCCTGGAGGAGATGAACCAGGTCCAGGCCCGCATCGCCGAGCTGGAGCTGGCCATCGGCTCCGGCGAGGTGGCGGAGGAGCCACGAGCGGTGGAGGATCCGGTGCACCTGGGCTCCGTGGTCACGGTCTCGTTCGACGGCGAGCGAGAGACCTACGAGATCGTGGGTTCGGTCGAGGCCGACCCGCTCCACGGCAAGCTCTCCATGGAGTCGCCACTGGGCCAGGCCCTGATCGGACGCCGGGTCGGGGAAGAGATCGAGTGGCGGTCGCCCGACGGGGTGGCCCACGGCCGGGTGGAGAAGCTGGCCCGAGACGCCGTGGCGTGCATGTTTCGCCCCCAATGTGGGTAAGAACGAGGTGCCGAGGTAGACCTCGGTAGGACCAGAGGGCCGCGGAGGCCCCTGAGTCAGGGTCGGGGCCGGCTGAGACCGGTGAGGTTCCCCGACCCTGAATCGTTTCTGTGGCCTGGGGGCGGTGCCGGGCTCAGGTGCCGTGCCGGACGAAGGTCAGCGTCATGGTCCTGGCCGCGCCGGTCCTGCCCACCAGCGCGAAGCCGACCTGGCCGTCGAAGGTCACGTCCACGCTCACCTGGTGCAGGCGGTAGCCGAGGCAGCTCTCGTGGATCCGGTCCAGGACGTCGGAGATGCCCAGCGCCAGCTGCGACAGCTCCTCGGCCATCCGTTGCGACGACACCTGTAGTTGACCGGCCGGGTGGTGCAGGTCCCCGCTGGGGCCGGCCGAGACGATCCAGACTTGGTGACTGGCCTCCATGCCTCGGACGATGACGGGGCCAGGGCGCCGCGCACAGTGTCGGCCGGCCCCCACCGAGGGGGCCGGAGGTTCCCGGCGGCGCGAGGACGGCGCTTGCGCCGCGCGAGGCTCCCGATCGGGACCGCGGCAAGGCCAGGGCGGTCACGGCCTCGTCGCCGGCGGAGGCGAGCCGGCCTCGGCGCAAGGTGCGGATCGGCCCCCTCCCGGCCGGCCTTCGGGTCCGGCGGCCGAGCCTCCTGGCCGGCCATCGGACGTCCCTCAGTCGGTCTCGATCAGGGCCTGCCGCAGTCGCTCCGTCGCCTGGTGGGGCGACAGGCCGCGGGGCAGACGCACCGGCCGGCCGATGATCAGGCGGAAGCGGCCGCGTCGGTTGGGGAAGTAGGGAAAGGGCAGGTCCCGGCCCGGGAACAGGAGATGATAGCCGTCGACCCGGATGGGGACCACCGGCACCTGCATCTCCACCGCCACCAGGCCGGTCCCGGGCAGGAAGGGGAGCAGCTGACCTCCCTCCTCGGGGTTGCCCTCCGGGCTCACGATCACGGCGTAGCCGTCGTCCAGCCAGCGAGCCAGCTCCTCCAGGCCGGCGCGCACCGCTCCGCCGCTCTTGACGAAGGGGAAGGCCTGGGCGATGAGCGCCGCCAGCCACCCCTGCCAGCGGTCTCGGCCCTGGAAGATGCGGGCGTCGGCGGCCACCGCCACCCGGGAGCGGAGGTGGGGAGGAAGGGCGCGGAGGGTGGCGATGGGCACGTAAGGGCCCTGGTAGTTGAAGATCAGGATCGAGGGGAAGGGGATCTCGGCGATGCGCTCGGGATGCACCACCTCCATCTCCATCCACCGGTCCTGGAGCCGGAAGGTGATCCAGAGCAGGCCTCGGCCCAGGAGCCTGGCCCAGGCGACCCGGGGCCAGCGCACGCGGGGCGCCGGCGCCGTCGTGGGTTCGCCGGCGGCGACCAGATCTCGAAGTCGGGCCACGCTGGTCTGGGGGCCCAGCTCCAGCTCGTCCACCACCACCCCGAGGTCTTCCTCGATCCGGGTCAGCACCTCGATCCGACCGATCGAATCCAGCCCCAGGTCCTTCTCCAGCTGGGCCTCCTCCCGGATCGTCGCGGCCGGGCGCTCGCTCAGCTCGGCCAGGATGGCGAGCAGGGAGTCGGCCGACCGGGCCGGTACGGGGGAGGCGAGCGGGTCGGCGCCGAGATCCTGAAGCGGGTCGCCGGTCGACGCGACCGGCCGGCCCTCCCCCAGCGCGGCCCGGACCCGGGCCCGGTCCACCTTGAGCATCGGCGTGCGGGGGAAGTCCGGCTCCGGCCAGACGCTGACCTCGGTGATCTGCTGCTGGGCCTCCAGGGCCCGGTTGATCTCCCGCACGATCTCGTGCCGGCGCTCTGGGTGGTCGGTCAGGAGGACGGCGTGGACGACCTCCCCTCGGGCACGCTCGACCCCGACCACGCAGCTCTCCCTGACCAGGGGATGGCCGTTGAGCGCTCGCTCCACGTCCTCGGGATAGACGTTGCGGCCATCGGCGAGGACGATGCGGAAGGCCTGCCGGCCCAGGATGCGCAGATAACCGTCGGCATCGAACCGGCCCACGTCCCCGGTCCAGAACCAGCCGTCCCGGAAGGCGGCGGCGGTGAGCTCGGGGGCGTTGAAGTAGCCCGAGGTCACGGTGGGTCCGCGGATCAGGATCTCGCCGTCCCCGGCCACTCGGATCTCCACCCCGGGCAAGGGCCTGCCGACCGTGCCCAGCCGCTTCGCCCTCCAGTTGTTGAGGGTGGCCACTCCGGAGACCTCGGTCAGCCCGTAGCCCTCGTAGATGGGGATGCCCATCGCCTCCCAGGCGGTGGCCAGCTTCTCGTCCAGAGGGGCGCTGCCGCAGGCGATGAAGCGCACGTGCCCGCCCAGGGCGCGATGGACGGGCCGGAAGAGCAGACGCCGGACGGGGCGGGGCAGCCGCGGTGCCAGCGCCATCGCCGCCCGCCAGCGGCCCTCGCCACCCCGAGCCCGGACCTCGCGTTCGACGCCGGCCAGCAGCACGCGCAGCATCTCCGGGACCAGCGTGAAGCAGGTGATCCCCTCCTCCTGGAGGGCGTGCAGGATGGTGACGCTGCCCGGCCGGGGCAGGTAGGTCATCCGTATCCCGGCGCTGACCGCAAGGAGGAGGTCGGTGACCTGCTCGTAGACGTGGCTCAGGGGGAGAAGCGAGAGGGCGCGGTCACGCGAATCGAGGGGGAAGGTGACCTGGAGCGCGCGTAGCTCGGCGAGCAGGTTCGCGTGCGTGAGCACCGTTCCCTTGGGCACACCGGTGGTGCCGGAGGTGTAGGCGATCTCAGCCAGGGCGTCGGGCCGCAGTCGGGGGCGGGGAAGACCGGACGGGCCCAGCCCGGGCCGGTCCCGCACCAGGTCGAACAGGTCCTCCAGCTCTACCACGCCGGCCACCGGCGGCCCGAAGGCGCCGCCTCCGGCTCGGGATCGGAAGCCCAGCCTGGGGGCAGCGGCAGCCACGAAGCGGTCGGCCACCTCCTGGGTGGTGCGGAGATCGATGGGCACCACCACCACCCCCGCCAGCCAGGCGCCGAACAGGAGCACCGCGTACTCGGGCAGGTTGGGGGACCAGATCGCGATCCGGTCGCCGGGTCGCAGGCCTTGCTCGTGCAGCCAGGCCCCCACCCGCAGGGCCAGATCGGCTGCAGCCCGGAAGCTCAAGCTCTGGAGCTGGAAGCCACGACGGGCCCGAAAGGCGATCCGCTCGCCGTGCTCCGCGGCAGCCCGGAGGATGACGTCGCCCACCCCGTTCATGTCGTCCCTACCTCCACGCTGCCGCGGACGGCATGAGCGGACAAGCGACGATGGCCCCGGCCCGTGCAGGACTTCGGGACCGGAGTATCTGGCGTCGCCCCCGTCTCCGGCCACCTCAGCCCGCCTCGCAGGCAGCGGCCGTCCGCCCGGCCAGGGACCTGGCCCGGGCCGTGGCCCGCTCCAGCCCCCCCTGTTCCAGGACGGGTGCCCTGGAGGACGTGTGCCCGACGAAGAAGCTCTCCTCGGAGGCGATTGACCGGACGCCGGACTCACGCTGGCTTGGCGCGAGGTCGACACCGGCCGAGCCCGATGGCCGTTGGTGCCGGCGCGGACGGACGTGGAAGGCGGCGGCCGTCTTGCCTCGGAGGGCGTCCGCTGCGGTGCCACCGAAGGGCCAGGCGACGGCCTCGGTCGTCCCGTGCCGCTCGGTGGGACCTCCGGCCACGACCGGCTCGGCCTCGACCGGAGACGCGGCCGTCTTGACGATCCTTCCCGGGTTCGTGTCGCTGCGACGCGTGGCACGGATCACGACCCCGCCACCCGATAGGGGGTACCGAGGACGGGGGCTCCCGGCTTCAGCCGTGCGGCCCGTGATCTCCGGTGGGACCCGGGATCGGCTGCCCGAGCTGCCAGAGCCGGTGGGCGAGCAACAGGTACCAGACCAGGGAGAGCGCGACCGCCGCCAGCGAGAGCACGATCCCCACCCTCCCGGCCGTCGGTGGGACCAGCATCGACGTCCCGGTCAGGATCCCGATCGAGGCGGTCGCCCTGCCGAAGCCCCCCTTCAGGAGCATGACCATCGAGGCGATCGAGGCCCAGAGCGCGGTGAGCACGTAGCCCACATCGAAGGCGGTCCCCTGGTAGTTGGCCCACAGGGCCTGGCCCGCCACCAGGGCCACGGCCCGCTGTGCCTCGGTCGTGGCGGCGGCGTACTGGTCGCTGAGGCTCAGCATGGCGAAAGCGGGGTTGACCGCCAGGAGGTCGGCGATCCCGAGCAGGCCGAGCATCGTGGCGATGGCCATGGCGGATGGCGCCCGCTGCCGGAGGGCGACGAAGATGGCGAG
>DASRBU010000524.1:0-5563 GCA_035653475.1 Candidatus Dormiibacterota bacterium
GTGCTCGTTCGGGGTGGACATCGACGCCGTCGCCGGCTGGCTGGGCTCCTACGGGGGGGAGGACTCCCCCAACGACATCCAGCGGGGCATGTTCGCCGGCGAGGTCGGCACCCCTCGCCTGCTCCGGCTCTTCGAGCGCTATGGCATCAAGGCCAGCTGGTTCATCCCCGGCCACTCGATCGAGACTTTTCCCGAGCAGGTGCGGATGATCGTGGAGGCGGGGCACGAGATCGGCGCCCATGGGTACTCCCACGAGAACCCGGTGGCGATGACGCCCAAGCAGGAGGAGGACGTCCTCCGACGCTGCGTGGACCTCATCGAGGAGGTGTCGGGCCGGCGGCCGCGAGGCTACGTCGCCCCCTGGTGGGAGATGTCGAACGTCACCGCCGAACTCCTGCTGAAGTACGGCTTCCGCTACGACCACAGCCAGTCCTACCACGACTTCGAGCCCTTCTACGCCCGCGTCGGCGACACCTGGACCAAGATCGACTACTCGAAGGACGCGGCGGAGTGGATGAAACCCCTGGTCCGGGGCCACGAGATCGACCTGGTCGAGATCGGGGCCAACTGGTACCTGGACGACCTGCCCCCGATGATGTTCATCAAGAAGTCCCCCAACAGCCACGGCTTCGTCAACCCTCGCCACCTGGAGGAGATGTGGCGGGACGAGTTCGACTGGGTGTATCGGGAGTACGACTACGCCGTCTTCCCCATCACCATCCATCCCGACGTCTCCGGCCGTCCCCAGGTGCTGTTGATGCTGGAGCGGCTCATCGATTACATCAACGGCAAGCAGGGAACCCGGTGGGTGACGATGGAGGAGATGGCGGAGGACTTCCGGGCCCGCCGACCGCTGGCCCAGGCCGCGACCGGCACCCGCTGAGCTGCCGTGTGCGTGCTCTGCGGCTACCTGGTCACCGACCTGCACTGGACCGAGGCGCGCTTCGACCAGGACGGGGTGGGCAGCGCGGCCCATGAGACGCCGCGCCGCCGGCAGCGCCTGGCCCGCATCCGGATCGTCGACCGCGTACTGCGTCACTACGGCCTGGGCGTCCACGACGACTGGGGGGCGACCAGTTACGTGGTCTCCAACCGCAAGGGGGCGAGCCAGCTGGTCGAGCATCTGGGTCAACTGTGGCCGGCGGCGGAGCGGTTGGCGGGGCAGCCGCTGGATCCGCTGGACGAGGGGCTGCTGGAGGACCTGGCCGGTGGCTGAGCGCCGCCCGGTGACGGTGGTCAGCGGCTTCCTCGGCTCGGGCAAGACCACGCTGCTCCGCCGGCTGCTGGGCGCCGGCGGGGGCGGAGGGGCGGGAGTGGCGGTGGTGGTCAACGAGGCGGGGGCGGTGGGCCTCGACCATCACCTGGTCCGCCAGGTCGCGGAGCGGGTGTCGCTGGTGGGCGGGGGTTGCGCCTGCTGCGAGCGCCGCGACGACCTGGTGAGAACGCTGCGCGAGCTCCTGGACCTCGACCAGCGAGGCATCATCCCCCGTCTGCGCCGGGTGGTGATCGAGACCAGCGGGCTCGCCGATCCCGCCCCCATCCTGTTCACGGTGACCACCGACCCCGTGCTCCGCCACCACTTCGCGGTGGACGGCGTCCTCGTCGCCGTCGACGCGCTCCAGGGTCCGGAGCAGCTGGAGCGCCATGAGGAGTCGCGCAAGCAGATCTCGGTGGCCGACCGGATCCTGGTCACCAAGACCGACCTGGTCGAGCCGGCCGCCGTGGCCGGGATGACCACGAGGCTTCGGGAGCTCAACCCCGCCGCGGAGATCCTGCGCGCCGGCCTCGACGTGAGTCTCGATCCCGCTCTGCTGGAGGTGGGGGCGAGCGGCCGGGCCGCTCCGGAGGTGCCTCGGAGTCGGCACCGGCCCACCGGTGCCCTCGCCCTCACCTTCGATCGGCCGGTGGACTGGATCGCCTTCAGCGTCTGGCTGAGCCTGCTCCTCCACGCCCACGGCGAGGAGGTGCTGCGGGTGAAGGCCCTGCTCGACGTGGCCGGGGTGGGGCCGGTGGCGGTCAACGCCGTCCAGCACGTCGTCCATCGACCGGAGCACCTGGTCGCCTGGGCCGGCGCCGAGCCCGTATCCCGGCTGGTGATGATCCTCCGTGGCCTGCCGGTGGAGCGTGTGGAGCGATCGCTGCGCGTCTTCCTGGAGGCGGCCTGAGCCGTGGCGCCCAGGGTCGTTCTCTACAGCACCGGGGGCACCATCGCCTCGGTCGGCGGCTCGGCCGGCCAGGCCACGCCCCGGCTCGGTGCCGGGGAGCTGATCGCCGCCCTGCCCGGGCTCGGCCAGGTGGCCGAGCTGGAGGCGGTGACGCTCCGCCAGGTGCCCTCACCGGAGCTGGGGCTGGCGGACCTGGTCGAGCTGAGCCGGAAGGCGGCGGAGGCCGTGGACGCCGGAGCCGACGGGGTCGTGATCACCCAGGGGACGGACACCATGGAGGAGAGCGCCTTCGTCCTGGACCTGCTCTGGGAGCGAGAGGCGCCGCTGGTCGTGACCGGGGCCATGCGCACCCCCGAGCAGGCCGGCGCCGACGGCCCGGCCAACCTGCTGGCCGCGGTCCGGGTGGCCGCCTCGGCCGCGGCCCGGGGGCTCGGCTGCGTGGTGGTGATGAACGACCAGATCCACGCCGCCCGGTTCGTGCGCAAGGCTCACACCACGAACCCAGGGGCCTTCGGCTCTCCCGCCTGCGGCCCCCTGGGCTGGGTGGCCGAGGGACGGGTGCGGGTGGTGGCCCGGCCGCCCCGTCTCCCGGCGCTGCGCCTGGACCAGGTCCCGGAGGAGGTGCCGGTGGCGCTGGTCAGGGCCGCGCTGGGGGACGACGGCCGCCTCCTCCGCGCCCTGCCCGGGCTCGGCTACCGGGGCGTGGTCGTGGAGGCGACGGGCGGCGGCCATCTGCCCCGCTCCTGGGTGCCGTTGCTCGAGGAGCTGGGGTGGACCATGCCGGTGGTGCTGGCCTCCCGGACCGGGGCGGGCGAGCTGCTGCGCCGGACCTACGGCTTCCCCGGCTCCGAGACCGACCTACTGGCCCGGGGGCTGGTGCCGGCGGGGGCGCTGGACGGACTCAAGGCCCGACTCCTCCTGATGCTGGTGCTGGCCACGGGCGGGGGACGGGAGGAGGTGGCGGAGACCTTCCGGCGGATGGACCCGGCCGGCCCTGAGACCTGAGGCTGGCCTTGCCGCCGGCGCCGGCGAGCGTTCCCGGGGCGTGGTGGAATATCGGTTCCGGTGTCGGGGCTTCCCAAGTCCGTGGCCGTGCAGTCTGAACCGCCGTTTCGCATCCTCGGGATCTCGGGCAGCCTGCGCGCGGGATCGTACAACACGGCCCTGCTGCGCGTGGCCCGGCGGCTGGCGCCGGAGGGGGTGGAGCTGCACCTCTACCAGGGGCTGGGCGAGATCCCGCTCTACAACGAGGACGTCCGTGCCCGGGGGGAGCCGGAGCCGGTCCGGCGCCTGCGCCGGGCCATTCTCGAGGCCGACGCCGTCCTGATCGCCACCCCGGAGTACAACTGGTCGGTCCCCGGCGTGCTCCAGAACGCCATCGACTGGGTCTCGCGCCCGGCCGGGCAGAGCGCCTTCCGGGGCAAGCCGGTGGCGATCATGGGCGCCAGCACCAGCATCGCCGGCACCCTGCGGGCCCAGCTCCAGCTCCGCCAGGTGTTGCGCTCGATCGACGCCCTCGCCCTGCCCAAGCCCGAGGTGATCGTGGCCCAGGCCTCGACCAAGTTCGACCAGGACGGCGACCTGACCGACGAGACCGCCCGCCAGCTGATCTCGGCGCTGCTCAGCGGCCTGGTCGCCTGGGCTCGCCGGTTGAACCCGGAGCAGATGCTGGTCGAGTCCCGCTGAACCGCCGGGGCACCCCGGCGGTCGGGCCTCACCCCCCTGCCGCCGGCGCCTCGCCTCGCTCCCACCGGGCCTGGGCCAGCAGGCGCCCCACCACCGGGACGGTCGGCCTGGAGGCGACGTCGATCGAGCGCCGCTCGAAGGCGCCGGGCCCCTGGTGGGCGGCGGTCCACCCCGGGGGAAGTTCACCCGAGCCGGGCGGGGAGGGCGACGATGACGAGCCCGGCGGCGGCCGCCGCCCGGCCCGAGGTCAACCGGTCACGGCCGGCGGGTCACGACGCCGGGGTTCGGAGACGACCGACCGGGGCCGGCGCGGACGCGTCGGCCGCGGCCGGGGACCTGACGCCGGGATGGGACCCGGGGGCGCCAGCTCGGCGCCCCCGATCGGCCTGCCTCACGATCCCCCGGCGCGGAAGGGGGCCGTGTCGTGGACGTGGCGGATGCGCGTGATGCGCCCGCCGCTGACCGTGAAGTGCTCCGCCACCCGGAAGGGACCGATCGGGTCCACGTCCAGGTCGTAGAGCAGCAGCGCCTCGCCGGGGTTGCCGAACTCGGCCAGGACGCGGACCTCCCGGGCCCGGGAGCCGAAGCCCTTCACCGCAGCCAGGCTGGGCTGGTGGACGTCCGGCGCGAGGGCAAGCGCCGCCTGTACGTGCTCAACCCGCAGAGCCTGGAGGTGCTCGACGCCTTCCTGGCCGAGCTCTGGCCGGCCGGCCTGAGACGCCTGAAGGAGGCCGTGGAGTCCGACCGTGGCGGCTGAGCCCTACCGGGGCTCGATCCACATCGCGGCGCCGCCCGAGGTGGTGTTCGAGTACTTCACCCGCCCCGAAGCGCTGGCGCGGTGGCTCGGCGAGGGGGCGGTGCTGGACCCGCGACCAGGAGGCGAGTTCACCGTGCGCTTCCGGGGCGCCTTGGTGAAGGGGCACTACCTGGAGGCGGACCATCCGCGGTGGGTCGTGATCTCATGTGGCCGGGCTGGCTCGGCCGGGTTCTCTCCCGGCGCCAGCACGCTCGAGGTGACGCTGATCTCCGATGGGGAGGGGACGACGGTCCGGGTCGTCCACGATGGCCTGCCCTCGACCGAGGCGTCCCGCCATGCCCAGGGCTGGGCCCGCTTCTTGTCGCGGCCGCCGGCGGCGACCCGGGGCCGGACCTCACCTAGGGCGAGGCGGGTCACCCGTGGGGAGCGGCCGACGGGGGCGGCGCACGAACGCAGCCGCGGCTCCGCCAGTGCGGTCGAGCCCGAGGACGTAGCGCAGGTCCTCGTACCCCTCGCCGGTGGCCTCGACCGGCGAGCGCACCCGTCCCGCCGGCCGGAAGCCGGCTTTGGCCGCGACCCGGCGGCTGGCCAGGTTGCGGAGGGCGATGCGGAGCTCGACCTGCCGCACCCCACGCTCCTCGATCAGCCAGCGGGCGGCCAGCCGGGCGGCCCGGGTGGCCAGGCCGCGGCCCCGCCAAGCGGGCGCGATCCCGTAGCTGAGCTCGACCGTCCCCCGATCGACGGCCCCGAACCCGACCACCCCGACCAGCGCCGGGCCGTCCCGGAGGTCCACGACCAGCGCCGGGCCGTTGTAGCTCTCCTGCCCCGCCCAGCCGTTCAGCCAGTCCTGGATCAGCCACTGGCAGCGGGTCTTGGGCGCTCCCGGAGCCAGCGACGGCAGCCAGGTGCCGTCGAGCCCACCCTCGGCCTGGGCGTAGCCCAGGATGGCGCGCGC
>DASRBU010000525.1:0-8824 GCA_035653475.1 Candidatus Dormiibacterota bacterium
CCCCCGAGCAGGTGAAGATCATCCAACAGGATCCGAACCTGCAGCTGCTCACCCAGCCCGGCCTGGTGGTGCTGGGCGTGGCCCTGCCGGTCGACCACAAGCCGTTCGACGACAAGCGGGTGCGGCAGGCGCTCAACTACGCGGTCGACAAGGACAGCCTGAACAAGTACCTGTTCGCCGACCTGGCGCCGCCCATGAGGGCCCCCATGCCGACCGTGGAGTGGGGGACGAGCACCTCGCTGGCGCCGTACCCGCAAAACCTCGAGAAGGCCAAGCAGCTGCTCCGGGAGGCCGGCTACGGGAACGGCCTCGACCTGACCATGTGGATCTACAACACCACCCGTGGCTACAACCCTGCCGGCGGCACCCGACTGGGCACGGCCCTCCAGGCCGACTTCCAGAAGGCGGGCGTCAACGTGACCCTCCGGCAGCTGGAGTGGACCGCGTACCTGGCCAAGGTCCGTGATCGCGCCCTCTCCGACATGGCGCTGACCGGCTGGTCCGGGGACAACGGCGACCCGGACGACTTCCTGTCGCCCCTCTACGGGACCTCCGGGATACCGGCCGGGAACCAGGCCCACTACTCGAACCCGGCCGTCGACCGGATCCTGGACCAGGCGCGGACCATCACCGACCAGTCGAAACGGGTGGAGCTCTACCAGCAGGTCCAGAAGACGATCTGGGATGACGCGCCCTGGGTCTGGCTCAACAGCGTGAAGCAGGTGCGCGCGGCCTCCAAGAAGGTCCGAGGGCTGTTGCTCAACCCCACCGAGATGTACTTCGGCATGCACCGGGTCTGGCTCGGCAAGTAGGGCATGGCCCGATACGTCGCCGGCCGCCTGCTGCAGGCCCTGGTCGTCGTCCTGGGGGTGACCGTGATCACGTTCATCGCCCTGCACGTGGTCCCCGGCGACGTCGCCCAGATGATCGGCGGGGAGAAGGCCACGCCGCAGCAGATCGCGGAGATCCGGCGGCAGCTCGGGCTCGACGATCCGCTCTGGGTCCAGTACTGGCGGTTCCTGTCCTCGGCGGTGCGAGGCGACTTCGGCATCTCGCTCCAGACCCGGCGGCCGGCCGTGCAGGAGGTCCTGACCGCGTTCCCGCTCACCTTCCAGCTGGCCGTGCTGGCGCTGGCGGTGGCGGTCGCCGCCGGCGGCTGGCTCGGGATCGTCTCCGCCACCCGCGCCGGGGGGATCGCCGAAGGGGCGGCGATGCTGGTCACCATGGTCGGCACCTCCGCCCCCGTCTTCTGGACCGGCCTGCTCCTCCTGCTGCTCGGAGGCAGCGTCCTGCGGCTGTTCCCGATCGGGGGTGTCCTCTCCTCCGGGGTCGAGCTGGACCGGATCACCGGCATCCCCCTCCTCGACGGCCTCTTGACCGGCAACTGGCCGGCGCTGGGCGACGTGCTCTGGCACCTCGTGCTCCCGGTCCTGACCCTGGCCCTCCTACCCACGGCGGTGATCGCCCGGATCACCCGGGCCAGCGTGCTCGAGGTGCTCCGCAACCCCTACGTGCAGACGGCCCGGGCCAAGGGGGCGAGCCGGGCCCGGGTGCTCTACCGACACGCGCTGCCCAACGCCCTGCTCCCGGTCGTCACCACCGTCGGCCTCCAGTTCGGGACCCTGCTCAGCGGCGCCATCCTGACCGAGACCGTGTTCGCGCTGCCCGGGCTGGGCCGGGTGGCGGTGAACGCCATCCTCTCTCGCGACTACCCGGTGATCGAGGCCATGGTCGTGCTCACGGCGGTGGTGTTCACGGTCATCAACCTGATCGTGGACCTGAGCTACGGCCTGCTCGACCCCCGCCAGAGGCCGGGCTGAGGTGGCCGAGGAGCTGTTCGGACGGGGGCGGGACGCGGCCCCCGATCTGCTGCCGCGGCCGCCGGCGGTGGTGGGCGCGTGGCGCGCGCTCACCGCACGCCGCCGGCACGCGCTCGGCCTGGCCATGGTGGCGGGACTGGTGCTGATGGCGCTGGTGGGGCCCTTGCTCGCCCCCTACGACCCGATCGCACAGCAGCTCTCCGACCAGCTCCAACCGCCCTCCCTTCATCACTGGCTCGGCACCGACCAGTTCGGTCGCGACATCCTGAGCCGCATCCTGGCCGGGGCCAGGCTGGCCATGCTGGTGGGGCTTCTGGCCGATGCGGTGGCGCTGTGCTTCGGCTCCCTCCTCGGGCTCGTGGCCGCCTTCTCTCGGAGCTGGGTGGACGCGGTCGTGATGCGGGTCGTGGACATGCTCCTCGCCTTCCCCTACCTTCTGCTGGCGATGGTGGTGATCGCCATCCTGGGGACGGGCCTCACCCCGGCCGTGATCGCCATCGGGGTGGTCTACGTCCCCCAGTTCGCGCGCCTGGTCCGGAGCGCGGCGCTGGCCGTGCGCGAGGAGCAGTACGTGGAGGCCGCCCGGGCGCTGGGGGTGGGCCGGACCGGGATCGTGCTCCGGCACGCCCTGCCCAACGTGGCCCCGCCCGCCATCGCCCAGGCCACCCTCCTCTTCGGCATCTCCATTCTGGAGGTGGCGGGGCTGGGGTTCCTCGGTCTCGGCGCCCAGCCCCCGACCCCGGAGTGGGGCACCATGCTGGCCGACAGCCGCACCTACGTCCTCACGGCCTGGTGGCTCGGCGCCTTCCCGGGCCTTGCCATCATGATCAGCGTCCTCGCCTTCAACCTGCTCGGGGACGCGGTTCGCGACGCCTTCGACGCCGGCGCCCCATCCCGGCTGGAGCGGGACCGGGGAGCCTGAGTCCCCGGTGCGGCCGGGAGCCGGACCGCCTCCGGCGCGCCCCCGCGGTGCGCCGGAGGCGCAGCGACGAGGCCCGGCCTCGGGGTCGGGCGCTCCTGCGTCCCCGAGCCCCACCTCCTCCCCCGGCCGGCCCAGGAGGCCCTCGAACCCCCGCGCCGTGGTCTCGAGGCCGAACCGGTTGAGCCAGGGGCGCGGGTGGTCCCCGGCCTTCCCCTGCCGGGCCTCCCCGACCCCTCGCCCGGCGGGGGCGGCCGGTGCGGTGACGCCACCGCTCCGCCGGGGAGGGCCCCGGCCCCAGCACCCGCCGACCGTAGCCGGTCCGGGGAGGCGTGGCCGTCCGGCCGGGCCGGCCTTGACAACTCGTTCACACCTTCCCGGCTGAGGGACCGTAGCCTACGGACATGAGCGAGCCGACCGGCCCCGTCGCTCCCGCCCGACCGACCGCCCTGCCTCCGGTTCCGCCGCCCCCACGGCCCGGGGACGGCTCCCTCTGGCCGTTCGCGATCGGGCTCGTGGTCGGGCTGGTGCTGGCCGGGCTCGGGGTCCTGCCCCTGGCGCTGCGGGTTCTCCACGGTCCGGTCCTCGCCCCTCGGCCCGTGCTCCTCCTCTCCTTCCCCTTCTGGTTCCCGTTCGGCCCCTATCCGGGCTTGCCGGTGCTCTTGCTCATCGTCGCCTTGGTGGCCTGGATCGTGGTCCGCGCCGGCCGCTGGCCGGGGTCCGGCGACGCGCTGGAGATCCTGCGCCAGCGCTATGCGCGCGGGGAGATCGGGCGGGAGGAGTACGAGGCGAGGTGGGAGGTCCTCCGGCGTGGGTGACGCGGGGCGGGTGGTGGAGCGGTTGCTGGCCGGCATCGTGGTCGGGCTGGCCATCGGCCTGGTGGCGGCCTGGATCGGCCTCAGGATCGCGGGCCTGGCCCTGGCTCCGCATCCCGCCGGTCCGAGCGGGTTGCCCCGGCGACCCCCACCGGTGGCGCCCTTCCCCCACGGGCACGGACGGTCCTTCGCCGCGCCCGTGCCGGTGGCCCACGAGCCGGCGAGCCTCCCTCGCGGCTGATCCCGTCCGCCGTACCCCTCGGCCGCGCTCCCTTTACGCTTAGAGATCGTGTCCTCCGCTCCCGCCGAGGAGATCGTGCCGTCCGTCGCCGCCGATCCCTTCCACGACGTCGTCGGCCATCGGGCGGTGAAGCGGCTGCTCACCCGCCAGCTGGCCTCGGGCCGCCTGGCCCACGCTTACCTGCTGGTGGGTGAGCCCTCCCTGGGCAAGATGACCGTGGCCCGGGCCCTGTCCTCGGCGCTGCTCCCCGAGGCACCGCTGGAGCGCCACCCCGACTACTGGGAGGACGATCACCCTGGCCAGATCAAGGTGGACGAGATCCGGCTCATCCCTCAGGACCGGGGGCCGGAGCGGCACGAGCAGACCCTGCAGGCCTTCCTGGCCACCAAGCCGCGGGTAGGGGCATACCGGGTGGCGGTGGTGGGGACGGTGGGGCGGCTTCCCGACGCCTACCAGAACCTGCTCCTCAAGACCCTGGAGGAGCCACACTCCAACCGGGTGATCGTGCTCACCACCCCCAGCCTCTCCCCCTTCGTCGTGCTGCCGACGGTGGTCTCGCGCTGCCAGCGCTTGAGTTTCCATCCCGTCCCGCTGCCCGAGATCGTGGCCTGGCTCCGCCGCCGGGGGGTGCCCGAGGACCGGGCCCAGGCGCTGGCCGCCCTCTCCCGGGGGCGGCCCGGATGGGCGCTCCGGGCCGCCCGGGATGAGCAGGTCATGGAGCGTGGACGGTACTGGGAGCGACGGCTCGAAGAGGTGTTCGGCGCCCCCGAGGACGTCCCCCTGGCCCTGGCCGCGGAGCTGGACGGGGCCAGGTCGGAGTGGCGAGCGGTACGGCGGAGCGGGGCCGCATCCGACCCTCGTCCCCAGGAGAACGGTGAGATCGCGACCGACCCGGGCGGGCCGGAGGATCCGGTGCAGCTGGCGCTGGGGTGCTGGCAGCTGCTGCTCCGACGCAAGATGCTCTCCGACCCCGGCTCGCCGGAGGGTGCCCGCTGGGCCCGGCTCCTGGAGCTCTCCTACGACACCGTCGGCTACCTGGAGCAGAACGTGAGTCCGCGCCTCGCCCTGGAGTGCTTCCTGCTGGCATGTCGGAACGCTTCCTGAAGCCCGCCCTGCGCGGCTTCGCCCCCTACGTCCCGGGCCGTCAGCCTCCCGACGCCGGGGGCTGGATCAAGCTCAATACCAACGAGGCACCCTGGCCGCCGTCGCCCCGGGTGCTGGAGGCAGTGCGCCAGGCGGTGGGAGAGGACCTTCGTCTCTATCCGCACCCGCTGGCGGCACCGGCCCGGGAGGCGATCGCCCGTCTCCACGGGCTGGCCCCGGACCAGGTGGCGCTGGGGAACGGCGCCGACGATCTCATCGCCATGTGCTTCCGCGCCTTCGCCCCGAAAGGAGGACACGTGGCCTACCTGGAGCCGAGCTACCCGCTCTTCGGTCCCCTCTGCCGGATGCACGAGGTTGAGCCGTCGGTGCACGCGCTGGGCCCGGGCTGGGCGCTGCCCGACTCCTTCGCCGCCGACCCGGCCCCGCTCAAGTTCCTGGTCAACCCCAACTCGCCGACCGCCAGCTGGGTCGACCGGGAGGGGGTCCGCGAGGTGGTCCGGCGCTCCCGGGGGGTGGTGGTGCTGGACGAGGCCTACGTGGACTTCGCGCCCGCCGCCTGCGTCGACCTCCTGGTCGAGGGGTGGGAGAACCTGATCGTCCTGCGGACCTTCTCCAAGGCCTACGCCCTGGCCGGGATGCGCATCGGCTACGCCGTCGCCCCGGCCGGGCTGATCTCGGCCCTGGACCTGGTCAAGGACTCCTACAACCTGGACCGGCTGGCGATCGTGGCGGCGGTGGCCGCGGTCGAGGACCGCGACTACCACGACCGCCTGGTGGCCTACGTGATCCGAGAGCGAGCCTGGCTCGCCCATCGCCTGGGCGAGATCGGGTTCCAGGTGGGGAGGTCGGCGACCAACTTCCTGTTCGCCCGGCCGCCGCAGGGCCGGGACGCGGCCCGGCTGGTGGAGGCGCTGGGCCGGCGGCGGATCCTGGTCCGCCACTTCGGAGCCGGCCCGGCGGCCGGCTGGGTGCGGATCACCGTCGGCACCCGGGAGCAGCATCTGCGCCTGCTGGAGGCGCTGGAGGAGGTGATGGCCGGTGACGGTTGAGGTCCACCGGCCCACGCGCGAGGAAGCGTGGGCCCTGGTCACGTCGATGACGGAGAGCGAGCCGCTGCGGCGCCACATGCTGAGCGTGGAGGCGGCCATGCGCGCCTACGCCCGCCGCTTCGGCGAGGACGAGGAGCGCTGGGGCGTCCTCGGCCTCGTCCACGACTGGGACTACGAGACCGGGCCCACGCCCGATCAGCATCCGATGCGGGGCATCCGCATGTTGCGCGAGCGGGGCTGGCCCGAGGACCTGCTCCAGGATCTGGCCTCTCATGCCGACTACCTCGGCGTGCCGCGCGACACCCCGATCCGCAAGGCGCTCTACGCCTGCGACGAGCTGTGCGGCTTCATCATCGCCTGCGCGCTGGTGAAGGGCCGCTCGCTGGGGGCGGTCGACGCCCGCACCGTGCGCAAGAAGATGAAGGACCGGGCCTTCGCTCGGGGAGTGCATCGCGAGCAGCTGCTGGCTGGCGCCGAGGCGCTCGGGGTCGACTTCGACGAGCACGTGGAGTTCGTGCGCGACGCCCTGGTGTCGATCGCGGGCGAGCTCGGGCTGACCCCGTGAACGCCGCCCCCGCCCCCAAACGGGCGTCGGGCCATCGCCTCCTCGCCGTCGACCTGGACGGCACGCTCCTGAGCCTGGACCTCCGCCTCGACCCCCGCGACGTGGAGGCGCTGCGCCGGGCCATGGCGGCCGGCCTCAGGGTGGTGGCCTGCACCGGCCGGCCCTTCCCGGGGGCCCTGCCCTGGGCGCAGGCGATCGGCCTCGAGGACCCGCTGGTCTGCTACCAGGGCGCCCAGGTGCGGGAGCTCGACGGGACCGTCCTGCTCGACCGCGGGGTCCCGCGCCACCTGGCCATGGAGGTGGTGCGCTTCTGCCGCGAGCGGGATCTCCACGTGCAGGCCTACGTGGACGACCGGCTCATCGTCGAGCGCGACCGGCCCGAGGCGCGCGCCTACGCGCGCCACGCGGGGATGGAGGTCCACGTGGTCGGCGATCTGAACCGGGCCATGGGGCCGACCACGCCCAAGCTGGTGATCGTGGCCGATCCCGAGGCCATCGGGCAGCTGCTGCCGGAGGTGCGCCGGCGCTGGGCCGGCCGGCTCTCCGCCGCCACCTCGCTTCCCCCCTACCTGGAGATCACCCACCCGGAGGCGGACAAGCGGCGGGCGCTCCAGTTCCTGTGCGACCGCTTCGGGATCGGGCCCGAGGAGACGGTGGCGGTCGGCGATGGACGCAACGACGAGACCATGATCGCCTGGGCGGGCCTCGGCTACGCTGTGGAGGGTGCCCCGACCGAGGTGCTGGCGGCCGCGGGCGGCCGCACCGTGGGGCCGCCCGGCAGCGGTGGAATCGCCGGGCTGGTGGAGCGATTGTTGGACTAGACCGTGGGCACCCTGCTCCTCGTGCACGCCCATCCCGACGACGAGGCCATCGCCACCGGCGGGGTGATGATGCGGGCCCACGCCCGGGGTCACCGGGTGGTCCTCGTCACCTGCACGCGCGGCGAGGAGGGCGAGATCCACAACCTGGACGAGGCCTCGGTCCGCCCCCGGCTGGCCGAGGTGCGAACCGAGGAGCTGCGCCGGGCCTGCCAGATCCTGGGCGTCGACCGTCAGGAGTTCCTGGGCTACCGTGACTCGGGGATGGCCGGGACGCCGGCCAACGACCACCCCGCCTCCTTCCACCGCGCCCCGCTGGAGCAGGCCGCGGCCCGGCTGGCCGGGTTGCTCCGGGAGGAGCGTCCGGACGTGGTCGTCACCTACACCCCGGACGGGACCTACGGCCATCCGGACCACGTCAAGGCCCATCGGACGACGGTGGCCGCCCTGGACCTGCTGGAGGGCGAGGGCTGGAGCCCGGCCAAGGTCTACTGGCACGCCATCCCCAGGAGCTTCCTCCAGGAGATGACCCGCCGCTTCGAGGAGGCGGCGAGCCGCTCCGACCGCCCCCCCACCGATCCCGGCGTGCGCCTCCTGGGCGTGCCCGACGAGGAGATCACGACCGTGGTCGACGTCCGCGACCTGGCCCGGCGCAAGCGGGAGGCGTTCGCCGCCCACCTGAGCCAGAACGACCCCCGGGGCCCCTTCGCCCAGGTGCAGGGGGAGATCCTGGAGACGGCCCTGGGTCGCGAGTGCTTCGTGCTCGCGCGTGGACGTCTGGGCGCTCCCCGGCCCGAGCCCGACCTCTTCGCCGGCCTGCCCGGATGAGCCCCGCCGCGCCGCCGGGGACGCGCTGGTAGGCTCGTAGCCGAGATGGAGGTCGTGCGCATCACGCCGCGGGGCTACTGCCACGGGGTGGTCGACGCCTTCCGGATCGCGAAGCGGGTCCGGGAGTCGACCGGCGGCCCCGTCTACATGCTGGGGCATCTGGTCCACAACACCCACGCCACCGACGAGCTCCAGCGTCAGGGCATCGACCTGGTCGACCCGCCCAACCGCCTGGCCGGCCTGGACATGATCCCCGAGGGCACGGTCATCTTCACCGCCCACGGGGTCTCGCCCCAGGTCAAGCAGCGGGCCGCCGAGCGGGGCTTGCGGGCGGTGGACGCCACCTGCTCCGACGTGGTGCGGACCCACGACCTGGTGCGGGACCTCGCCTCGCGGGGCTACGAGGTGATCTACGTCGGGCGCCGGGGGCATCCCGAGCCCGAGGGTGTGCTGGGCGAGGCGCCGGGGCACGTCCATCTGGTCCAGGACCTGGAGGACGTGGAGCGGCTGGACCTCCCACCGGGCAAGGTCGCGGTCACCTGCCAGACCACGCTCTCCATGTGGGACACCGAGGCCATGATCGAGGCGGTCAGGCGTCGCTATCCGGAGGTGGAGGTCTACAACGAGATCTGCCGGGCCACCCAGGAGCGGCAGGAGGCCGCGGT
>DASRBU010000526.1:0-5724 GCA_035653475.1 Candidatus Dormiibacterota bacterium
ATCGAGAGCGCTCCCGGGATGTGACCGGCCGCGTACTCCTCGGCCGGTCTCACGTCGATGGCCAGGGTCTGGCCGTGGGCGAGCCGGTGCCGCAGCTCCTCGGCGCCGATCGGCTCCAGCTGGTCGCGGGCCTCGAAGTACGCGCGTGCCACCTGCTCGACCTCGGCGAGCCGGTCTCGCGCCAGCTCCCGGAGCGCCGTCAGGAAGCGCATCACGCTGTCGTCGGCCAGCCGGTAGCACACCCGCTTGCCCTCCCTCCGGCTCTCCACCAGCCGGGCGCGCGCCAGCACCTGGAGCTGGGCGGAGGTGTTGCCGAAGCCCATCCCGGTCGCTGCCGTCAGCTCCTCGACGCTCCGCTCGGCCTGGGCCAGCAGCTCCAGCAGCTCGATCCGTCTCGGGCTGGAGACCGCCTTCGCCAGCCGGCTGAACTGGGCGTAGAGCGCGTCCTTGGCCTGCCTGCCCGTCACCTCTTCATTCTATTGCTCAAATATTCCTTAGAATAATTTAGAAGAGTCATCGCCGCCGTCCGGCGACGCGCCAGGGAGGCACAGTGGAGATTCGATCCCTTCCCGTCGAGGCGCTCGGGAACGTCGGCCATCGGCCGCCGGTGCCGGAGATCGGCGAGGCGGTGGCCGTCCATCCACCGTGCCACCTCGACGCCGTCGTGGGTGCCGTCGATCGTGAGCGGCCACGGCCGGGTGGGCGGCCGGGGACCCGTCTCCAGGACGAGGTCGTGTCGGGGGGCCGGGGGCCGGCGGCCGAGGCGGGCGCCCGGCCGGGACCGGCGCGGACGCAGGCCTCTCCTCCGACCACCGGCCCCGGCGCGCCGGCCAGGAGCGGCGGCTCGGGCCGTGTCGCCTCCACGTGATGGCCACGCCCGGACACCCGTCGGGGCAGGTCGGCCACCGGCTCCCCGGCCCCGAGCGACGCCCGAGGGCGCGGTTCGCCGGCGGCGGCCTCCCCGTCGAGCCCTGGCGCGTTCCCCGGGGTCCGGAGCCCGCCGTCCACCGCGGTCACGCCGGCCGGGGGAGGCTGGGCGCGAGCCGGCTCGCCCGGATCGGCGACGAACGGATCGCGGCCCTCGAGGACGACGGCGGATGGGTCTCCGGGTTCGGGCCCACGGGGTGCTCGCGGTGAGCAGGGCCGCCGGGCGATGGCCGTGGCCGCGGCGCCGGCGGGCGGAGCCGCGCCAGGGCCTGCGGGCGAACTGGGCGCAGTTCACGCTCCAGATGGCGATCATCTTCTGCGTCGGGCTGACCGTCGGCACCGAGCGCACCGTGGGACCGTTGGTCGGCAGCTCCGTCTTCCAGGTACGCTCGTTCACCTACATCGCCTCCTTCGTCGTCAGCTTCGGGGTGGTGAAGGCGGTGCTGAACCTGGTCGGGGGCCGGCTCGCCGAGCGCTTCGGGCGCCGGCCCCTGCTGATCGCGGGCTGGGTGGTCGCCCTCCCCATCCCCCTCCTGATCATCGCGGCGCCCGACTGGAGCTGGGTCGTGGCCGCCAACGTGCTGCTGGGCGTGAACCAGGGCCTGGCCTGGAGCATGAGCGTGAACGCCAAGATCGACCTGGTCGGGTCGGCACGCCGCGGGCTGGCGGTGGGGCTGGACGAGGCCGGCGGCTACGGCGGGGTGGCGCTGGCGGCGCTGGTCACCGGCTACCTGGCGGCCGCCTACGGGCTGCGCCCCGCCCCCTTCCTACTCATGCTGGCGACGGTCCTGCTCGCGCTCGCGCTCACCGCGCTGCTGATGGAAGAGACGCTGCCCTACGCCCGGCTGGAGGCGCCGGCGGCCGGCGCCTCGGCGCCCAGCTTTCCCGAGATCGTCGCCCTGGCCTCCTTCCGGGACCGGACCATGTTCGCCCTGAGCCAGGCCGGCCTGGTCGAGAAGTTCGTCGACGCCCTGGTCTGGGTCGCCTATCCCCTCTACCTCGCCGCCCGCCACCTCCCGGTGGAGCGGATCGGGACCGTGGTCTTCGTCTACGGCATGGTCTGGGGGCTGGCCCAGATCCCGGCCGGTCACCTCGCCGACCTGGTCGGACGCAAGCTGCCGATCGCGGCCGGGATGCTGATCTGCGGGGCGGGCGTCCTCGCCGTGCCCCTGGTCGACGGCTTCTGGCCCTGGGTCGCGGCCGCCGCGGTGACCGGCCTGGGGATGGCGCTGCTCTACCCCAACCTGATGACGGCCGCCGCCGACGCCTCGCATCCGAGCTGGCGGGCCACGGGGCTGGGGGTCTACCGCTTCTGGCGGGACGGCGGCTACGCCGTCGGGGCGCTCTTCCTGGGCCTGGTCGCCAACGGCGCCGGGCTGGCCGCCTCCTACGTCGGCGTGGCCGCGGCGATGGGGGCCTCAGCGGCGGTGCTCATCGCCCTGATGACCGAGACCCACCCCGGCCGGCGCTCGCCGACCTCCGCCTGGCCCCGGCGTGGGGCGCCGTGAGCCCTTCCCAGGCCGCCGGCATCCGGGACGCCGACGGGGAGGCGGCGAGGTACCCGGTGCCGTCGCCGAGACGAGGCGGCGCCGCGGCCGGTCCGCTGCCCGCCGGGACGGATGCGGGCAGGGGCGGGTCGGCCCCGACCGGGTCGCCCTCGGGCTCGGCGGTCCCGGCAGCCGCCACTCCGGCCGATCGCGGTTGGCGATGGGGGTCGCCCCTGGCATCGATGCCATCAGGATGGGTGAGCCGCACCGAGCTGGTGGCGCCGGCGATCGTCGCCCGAGAGATCGGCGACCTCCACCGAGCCGTCGGCTCGCAGGTGCGGGTCGCCGGCGGGCGCGGCCAGGGTGAAGGGAGGGCGCACGAGGCCGGTCCACCATGCGGCGTGCGGGTCGGCCACCACCGGTGTCGCCGATGCCCACCCGGGCTCAGCGCCGGGCATCGAGGCCACGCGGACGACCGGCGCCGGCCGCGGCGGCGACCCGTGCCTCGGGAACCTACCGACCGCGACCGGCGCATGCACCGTCCTCGGCGGGACGCCGGCCAGCTCCCTGCCGGCACCGCTGCCGGCCTCCCGACGCGGATGCCGGCTCCTCGGTCCCGAGCGCCATCGTCTCCGGACGGAGGTCGAGGCGGCGGAGCAGCTGGGCGTTGAGGGCGACGATCATCGTGGAGAGGCTCATCAGGATCGCGCCCACCTCCATCGGCAGCACCAGGCCCACCCAGGCGAAGGCGCCGGCGGCCAGGGGCACCGCCAACAGGTTGTAGCCCGCCGCCCAGATCAGGTTCTGCCACATCTTGCCGTAGCTGGCCCGGGAGAGCCGCCTGACGCCGAGCACGGCCCGCGGATCGTTGGAGGCCAGCACCACGCCCGCCGATTCGATGGCGATGTCGGTGCCGGCGCCGATCGCGATCCCCACCTCGGCCCGGGCCAGGGCCGGCGCGTCGTTGACCCCGTCGCCCACCATCGCGACCCGCCGCCCCCGAGCCTGCAGCTTCGCCACCTCGGCGGCCTTGTGCTCGGGGAGCACCTCGGCCAGCACCTCGTCCACGCCCAGGCGACGTCCCACCGACTCCGCCACCGATCGCGCATCGCCGGTGATCATCGCCACCCTCACGCCCTGCTGCTGCAGCGCCGCCACGGCCGGGCGGGACTCGGGCCGGACCTCGTCCTCCAGCGCCAGCGCGCCCACGACCGCGCCCTCGCGCAGCACATGGAGCACGACCGCGCCCCGCGCGCTCCACGCCGAGGCCCGCCCCGCCAGCTCGGTCGGCACCTCCGCGCACAGCTCCCGGAGCAGGGCCGGCCCGCCGACCGCCACCCGCGCGCCGTCCACCGCGGCCTCGATCTCCCGCCCCGCCGTCGAGCGGAAGCCGGAGACCGCGGGCCGGGCACGCACGCCCCTGGCCTCGGCCGCCCGCACGATCGCCCGGGCCAGCGGGTGCCCGCGGTCCGCCTCCGCCGCCGCCAGCCGCAGCAGCGCGTCGGCTCCCCCCTCGAGCCCGGGGACGGCGGCGACATCGGTCACCGCGTGCGCGTCCCGGGTGAGGGTGCCGGTCTGGTCGAACCGCACCGCGTCGACGGTGCGCATCCGCTCCAGCGCCAGCCGGTCCTTGATCAGGATCCCCTGCCGGGCCGAGAGCTCGGTGGAGATCGCGATCACCAGCGGGATCGCGAGCCCCAGCGCGTGCGGGCAGGCGATGACCAGCACCCTGACCGCCCGCTCGACCGCCGCCCCGGGCTGGTCCAGCAGCGCCCAGACCAGCAGCGCGATCAGGCCGGCGCCGGCCGCCCGGGGGCGGCGCCCGGCGGGGGTGCGGGGCGGCGCCGGAAGCGCCAGGACGGGCATGCGGCCCGAGGCCGACCGGTGGCTGAGCCGGCCGCGCCGGCGCAGGCCCGGTCCGGACCGACCTCGCCCGCTCGGCGCCGACGCCACCTCGCTGGCGCCGGTGACACCGGCCCTGTCTGGGGCCTCCTCTTCCTCTTGTCTACTTCTTGTCTACTTCGTCGAAGGGGCGATGCGTCCTCACTACGACCCCTGGACGCAGCCGGTGAGCGTCCTCATCCTCGGCCCCGGCGGCTGGCTGCAGCAGGCCAACTTCGTGGCCCTCGGCCTGGCCCGGATCGTGGCCGTGCTGGGATGGAGGTGGACGTTCCGGCCGGGCCCGGTGGCGTGGCTCTATCCCGCCCTCAGGGCCCTCGCCGGGCTCGGGCTGGTGACGGCCGGGATCTTCTCCCAGGGGACCCCACGCGCGAGTACCTACCAGGGGCGTTCCACCCCACCCCTACGCCCCATGGGGAGGTCACGTGCTGGCGGCGCGCTTCGCCCGCACCCCCGGCTGGCGCGGATGGGCTGCGTACGCGGTGGTGACCGGGCTGCTGGCCCTGGTCCTCATCTCCATCTTCGGGCAGCTCAGCGACCGGGGACCGGCGGGTCTGTTCGAGCGGCTGGCGATCACAGTGGCGTCGCTCTTCGTGGCGCTGGTCGTGGGCCGGCTCTGGCTCCAGCGCCGCCGGACCCCGGCCTGAGCCGGGCGCCCGGCCTCATCGGGCGACGACGGACGCGTCGGGGGTGGCCGGCCGCGCCGAGCGGCGGGACAGAACCCCTCGCCCTCAGCCAGCGGCAACCGTGCCCAAGAGCATCAGGATCCGGCGCACGTAGGTCCAACCGCCCCCCTCCCGCCGGAACCCCATGCCCGTGCTCTCGGCCTCGTGCTCGACGAACTCCAGTACGGCGCGGATGCGCTCGGCCGGGAACTCCTCGGGCGTGATCCACCGGTCGAGGCGCGCCCGGTGCTCGACCAGGCGCTCGTCCACGATCGCGACCCCGGCCGCGCCCAGGAGGTCCCGATACGCCGACGCCGGCCGGCTGGCGGCGTGGGTGGGGTCGCGCAGCCGCTCCAGCCGGGTCTGGGCCGCCGCCTGGTCGGGGTCCTCGGCCGCGCACTGGTCGACGACCAGCACGCGGTCGCGGCTCACCCGGGCCATCTCCCTCAGCACCGGCAGCGGGTCGGGCAGGTGGTGGAAGGCCAGCGCGCTCGCCACCAGGTCGAAGCGGGCGGTCGCGAACGGCAGCTGCCCGCCGTCCCCCACCACGCAGGCGATCCAGGGGTGCTCGCGCCGACCCAGCTCGAGCATGGCCGGGGTCAGATCGAGGGCGACGGCGAGGCCGGCTCCGGTGAAGTGCTTGAGGAAGCCGGCGCTGCCGGCCCCCACCTCCAACACCCGCTCGCCCGGGCGCGAGCGCGCGAACTCGACCACGCCCAACTCCCGATACCGATCTCGCGTGCGCC
>DASRBU010000527.1:0-8498 GCA_035653475.1 Candidatus Dormiibacterota bacterium
CGAACCGGTCGCCGATCCGCCGCACGTGGTCGGACATCCTGGTGTCCCCGATCGGCGCCCGCTCCAGAACCTCGACGATCCGACCGGCGCGCGAGTGCTCGACGTCGGTGCCGGCGACCACCTGGAGCTCACCCTCGACCACCACCGTCATGGCGAAGACCCGATCCGCCTTCGATCTCCGCACCGGCAAGGGCTCGCCGGTCAGGAGCCGCTCGTCGACGGTCGCCTCCCCCCAGCGGACGACGCCATCGACGGGGACGTGATCGCCCGGCGCCAGGGCGACCACGTCCCCGGGGCGCAGGTCCACGACCCGGGTGGGCACCCGCTGGGTGCCGACCACCCTGCCCACGACCGCCTCGCGGTTGGCGATCAAGCCGGCCAGAACGCGCCGCGACCGGGAGGCGGTGACGTCCCGCATCCACTCGCCACCCTCGACCATGCCGATCACGGCCGCGGCCGTGACCAGGTGACCGCCCAGCAGGGTGAGCAGGAGGGCCGCGGAGTCGAGGACGTCGACGTTCAACCGCCGTTCGCCGGAGAGGCTGACGAGCGCCCGACGGAACATGGGGCGGGCGGCGGCCAGCAGGAAGGGCACCGCCAGCCAGCTGCCGGCGAGCGCCAGGGCTCCCCCCACCGCCAGCGCCGCCCACCGCCGGGGAGGAGGAGGAGCTGTCCCGGGAACCGCGGCGGAACGCGGAGCCGGCCTGGCGGCCCGCACCAGACGGACGGCCGCCGCTGGCGAGAGTCCGCCGTCGTGCTCGACCACCAGGCTCCGGCAGGCCGGGTTGAAGCGATGACGCAGGACGCACGGCTCCTCGTCCAGGACCCTGGCGATGCCCGCCCGGCGAGCGTCGGTGAAGAGCGCGGGCGGGAGCCGGAGCCTGACCCGACACCGGGTCGCGTGCACGATCTCCGGGCCCCGCTCCCGGGGGCCCGCGTCATCGCCTCTCAACCTCCCCCGGGCCGTCATCTCTCGCCAGCCTCGTGCGCGATCGACCGGCCCCCTGCTCTCCCGAGGATGGGCACCGTCCTAGGCACCTGCGGAACCGTGGGCACCCGGACTCGGCGCGTACTCGGGATAGAGTTTGAGGAACGAATCGATCCCGTAGTAGATGAGCACGTACCACGGTACCGTGCCCACGGTGAGCCCCTGCGCGAGGAGCTGACGAACGCCGAGGGTGAGGAAGGCAGCTGGCACCAGCCAGCGCAGACTGAGACGGCCGCCGGTCGCGCGTCCGAGCCGGCCGTCGATCTGCCTGACCAGGTCCACCGCGGCCTGCACCCCGGCCGTGGGCAGACGTTCCGGCCCCTCCTCCTGCACCAGTTCCAGGAACTGCTCCAGCGCCTCCCGGAGGGGGGCCACGGGCTCGCCCGTGACCAGGATCGAACCCGTGCGGGGGTTGGCCTCGACCGCGCCCACGGCCGGGTGACGCGCCAGCTCCCGCTCCAGCGATCCCATGCCCTCCGGCGTGCGGTGCTCCCTCCCGATCCGGACCCGGACCCGGCCCGGGAGGTCGTGCTCCAGCCTGGCGACGGGGCGCGCCGGCCCACCGGCCGCCACCGCTCAGCCCTCCGACCCGGCCCCCGAGGCCCTACGCCGGGTGCGCCCCTCACGCGCCGCGGTCGACCGCGCTTGCTCCCGCTCCTGGCGGACTTCGGCCATCAGGTCCTGCGCTCTCTCCACTGCCTCGGAACCCACTTCCCGGGCTCGATCCGCGACGTCCAGGCCGACCCTCAGCGCCGCCTTCGCGACCGGTCGCAAGCGATCACCGAGGGCGCTCCCGATCACGAGTCCGGCCGCCAACCAGATGCCTCCCGGCATCACGGTGTCCAATAGCTCGTCGACCATGGCCGTTCCTCCTGGTCACGACGTCACGATCACGCAGCCCGCTGCGGCTCATTATGGCATCGTGCGGCTGACTCCGCCCAACCGGTATCGCGGTGAGCGTGCACACGATCCGCGCAGTGTGCGCGACCACGAGACCGGAGAGTCGATGCCTTCGGTCCCGACGTCCGGCGGCGGAGCGTCAGCTCGGTCGGGGTCGGAGGCCGGGCCGACGTCGCCGCGGGCGGCACGAGCCCAGGGGAGCCAGGCCACGACCCGGCCGGGACGGTACCGGCGTGGAGCCTCCGCAGCCTCCGCGGTCGGCCCCGACCCGCGCCCGGGAGGGGGAGCGAGCTCGCTCACCGAGGGTCGCCGGGACTCGTCCACCGGCGTCGTCCCCTCGGCCGGGGGGTTGGTGTCGGCGAGAGGACTCGAACCTCCACGGGTTGCCCCACCGGATCCTAAGTCCGGCGCGTCTACCGGTTCCGCCACGCCGACACCGCCACGGAAGGGCCATTATTCATCTATCGACATGGAGAGCGCGACGCCACGCATCGACCTCTTCCGAGCACCCGAGCTGGGGAACACCTCCTTCCTGGTCTCGGACCCGGCCGGCGGCGAGGCCGCCGTCATCGATCCGCTGCGCGACGTGGCCCAGTACCTCGACCGGGCCGAGGCCCTGGGGGTGCGCGTCGCGCGCTCGCTGGAGACGCACGTCCACAACGACTTCGTCTCCGGCAGCCGTGAGCTGGAGGCGGAGGTCGGCAGCGAGATCTGCGCCGCCGAGGACAGTGGCCTGGAGTACCGCTTCCGCCCTCTGGCCGAGGGTGCCGAGGTCCGGGTCGGCCGCTGGCGGCTGCGCGCCCGGCGCACGCCCGGGCACACGCCCCAGCACCTGAGCTACCTCCTCCTGGACGAGGCGGGACGGAAGCTGGCCCTCTTCTCCGGCGGAGCCCTGATGGTGGGCGGCATCGCCCGCACCGACCTCTTCGGGCCCCACCTGGCCACCCACCTGGCCCTGGAGGCGTTTCGCACCCTGCACGTGCGCCTTCGGGACCTGCCCGACGACGTGGCCGTGTACCCCACCCACGGCTCGGGGTCGTTCTGCGGATCGACTGGGAGCGGCGAGCTCGCGACCAGCATGGGCCGGGAGCGGCAGACCAACCCCTTCCTCACCACCACCGAGCTGATGCCCTTCATCGCTCGGGCGCTGCACCAGGGCCCGTACCCGGCTTACTACCGCGACATGGCCGCCCTGAACCGCCGCGGCGCCAACCTCCTGGGCCGGCACCTGCCCGGCCTGCGCAAGCTGACCGCGGACCTGACCGACTACCACTCCAAGCTGGGCGCCGCCCTGGTCGACGTGCGCACGGGCCGGGAGTACGATCGTGGGCACATCCCCGGCAGCTACAACATCGGTCTGGAGGGACCGTTCAGCGCCTGGGTGGGTTGGATCATCGAGCGCGGTCGCCCCATCGTCCTCCTGGGGGGGACGCCGGCCGAGCACGCGGAGGCCCACCGACAGCTGCTGCGCATCGGCTACGACAGCGTCGTGGGCGAGCTGGACGGCGGGGTGGAGGCCTGGAGCGCCAGCGGTCGGCCGCTGAGCACCTTCGAGACGGCCGAGGTGGCCGACCTCGCCTCCTGGATCCTCAGCGCCGAGCCGATGACGGTGGTCGACGCCCGCGACGAGGACGAGTGGGTCCACGGTCACGTACCGGGTGCGGTGCGGATGCCGGTGCCGGACATCCCCCACCACGCCCACGAGCTGCCGCGGACGGCGCCGGTGGCGGTCCACTGCGGCGTCGGCTACCGGGCCGCGATCGCCGCCAGCCTGCTGGAGCAGGCCGGCCTGCGCCGGATCGTGCACGTGATCGGTCCCTACTCCGACTGGGACCGCCTCCACCTGGCCGCGACCATCCCCGGCTGAGCCCTCCGGCTCAGGAGGAGCGCCGGCGCCGGCGCACCCATCCGAGGCCGAGGAGGACGAGCGCGGCCAGCAGGGCGGCGGAGAGCAGGCCCGCGGCCACGCCGGCCGTGAGCGTCGCCGGCGACGGCCCCGACCCGCGGCCCAGGTCGGCCGCGGCCGGCAGCGCCGGTGGCGGCGGCCCTGGGTGATCGGCGACCAGCAACAGGTGGCCCTCGCCGTGGGCGACCGCCGGCCCCGCGGCCACGGGCGCGGCCCGGCAGTCGGGGGCGCAGCGGACGACGATGGTCCGGGCGCCGCCCTCGGTGGCGACCAGGAGGTCGCCCTCCCGCACCCCGGCCTCGACCAGCGAGCGGGCGTCCAGGGCCAGCAGGCTGCCGGTGCCCGGGTGGGGGTTGCCCGGGGTGGAACGGTCGGCGAAGAGGGCCACCCCGCCCCGGCCGAAACCGGAGGGAACGAAGCCGAGGCCCTCCACCCCCACGTCCTGGCCGGTGGGCAGGCCCGAGTCGACCACCACCGCCGTGGAGCCATCGGGGCGGACGGCGAGGACGCGACCGCTGAGCTCGTCCGGGGCCACCAGGTCGCCGGCGAAGGCGCCGAACCCCGAGGGCGCCACCGCCATCCCCCCCTCCATGGCCGGCGCCGTGGTGGTGACGGTGACCGCCCGGCCATGGCAGTCGATCGCCACCACCAGGTTCCCGTTCCGTCCCGGGCCGCTGACCAGCAGGCGACGGCCGAAGCGGCCGGCGGTGTCGAAGGCGATTCCGTTCAGGGAGCGCACGCCGCTCAGGTGGGCGAACCGGTGCGCACGGCCGTCGGCGCCGACCCGGACCACCTCGGCCGCGTTCGGGCGGAGCACGTACACGTCGTCGGGCGCGAACTCACACCCGGCCCCGGGCACCTGGCCGCCCGGGGAGACCGCCAGGTAGGGCTCGTCCCCGCCGCCTCCCGTGTAGCCGCCGGGGCCGTCGGCGAAAGGCGTCAGGGTGTCGGTGGAGCGGTCGAGGAGGTAGAGACGGCTCCCCCCGCTGACCACGACCCGGCCGTCGCTCCGGGGGCCACCGACGTCGACCACGCCCGGCAGGTGGACCCGACCCGTCCACCGTGCTGGACCGTCCCCCGTCCCTGCCGCGGGCACGAGGTAGGCGGCGACCAGCGCACCGGCGACCGCCCGCAGCGCTCCGGCGAGCATGCCCGGACCTTACACCTGCGCGGGCGCGGTCCCCACGCCCGGCTTCCGGCCCGGCCAGGTGCCGGCCGGCGCCGAGGCGCGGCCCGGCCCGAGCCGCGATCGAGCGGCGGGCCGGCCGATCCCGTGCCCGCCCCTCAGGCCACCTCCTCGCAGGGTGCCCCCCGGGGCGTCGCCAGCGGCAGCTCCAGCATGGACCCGAGCTCGAAGCGGCGGCGGGCGATCGCGTAGGCACCCCAGCCGAGCAGGGTGGGCAGGCCGGTGCTGACCAGGCGCTGCACCAGCGCCGCCGCGGCCGCGGTGGCGGGGTCGAGGTCGAAGAGCAGCAGCACCCCGACCGTGCTCGCCTCGCTCGCCCCGGCCCCGCCCGGGACCAGGCTGATCGCCCCGCCCAGCGAGGACAGGCTGAGCACGAAGGCCGCCTGCCACCAGCCCAGGGCGCCCGGGTCCAACCCCTCCACGATCAGCCACACGATCGTGATCCCGGCCGCCGCCCGGGCCGCGTCCAGCACCGACCAGGTCACGGTCTCCGGGCGGTGCAGCAACACCGCCGTCTCCTGGTGCAGTCCCTCGATCTGGCCCAGCAGGCGGCGCAGCAACGGGGTCCGGGCCACCAGCCGGTGGACCAGGCAGAAGAGACGGCCCACGGTGAGCAGGGCGAGGACGACCAGGATGCCGGCCAGCACCGCCAGCAGGATCCAGACGCCGTGGCGGGTCAGGATCAGGACCGGCGCCGCCGAGACCACCAGGACCAGGCTGTAGGCGAGTTCCTGGACGGTCACGGTCGCGGCCACGGCCCCGAACTCGGCCCGGGCCGCCCGGCTGGCGAGAATGGCCCGGGTCAGGTCGCCCAGGGGCAGGATGGCGGTGATGGCCTGCCCGGCGGTGTTCAGGAGCAGGCTGTCGGCGAGGCCCAGCCCGACCCCGGCCTGGCGGAGCAAGCCGTGCCAGCGCAGTCCCTGGAGGACGAAGATGGCGATCGAGAGCCCGAGCACGGCCGGGATCACGCGCAGGTCGAAGCGCTCCATGGCCGCGGCGAAGCGCCGGGGGTCGACGGCCAGCACCATGACCCCGATGGTCAGCGCCAGGACGCCGACGACCAGCCAGCGTCCCCGGCCGCCGGCCGAGAGGGCGGGGCCTGGGCGCCGCGACCCCTCCACCCCGCTCCAGGTACGGACGGGGAACATCACCGCCTCCCCCCGCAGAGCAGCGGCTGCCCCCCGGCCGCCGGGCAGCCCTCACGGTCATGGCCGACCCCCTCCAGGATCAGGACCGGAACCGGGCTCACGCGCCGCAGCAGGCGGTAGAGCACCCTCGCCAGCAGCAGGCGGGCCCTCAGGCCGAGGCCGATCGACCGTCGCGCTCCCGCCGGACCCCTGATCGCGGCCACCGCGATCAGGAAGGCGCCGAAGGCGATCAGGGCTCCCACCTGGAAGGCGCGGGCGTAGCCGGCGGTCAGGGCCTGCTCGGATGTGGCTCCGTGGCCGGCGAGCTGGGACCCGCTCACGGCGCTGGCCACGGTCACCAGCAGCGCCAGGCCGACCGAGCCGCCGACCTGCTGCCCGGCGTTGAGCAACCCCGAGGCCAGGCCCACCTCCTCCCGGGGGACGCGGGAGACGGCGGAGAGCGTGAGCGGGACGAAGCTCATGCCCATGCCCACGGCCAGCAGGAGCACCGGCGCCAGCACGCCCGGGAGGTAGCCGACGTGATCATCGATGCGGGAGAGCCAGAGGAGGCCCGAGGCGGCCAGCAGCGGTCCCAGCGTCAACGGCGGGCGGATGCCGATCCGGCCCACCACCCGCGAGGTGACGTTGGTGGTGAGCACGATGCCCAACGAGATGGGAAGGAAGGCCACCCCTGCCATCAATGGGGTGAAGCCGAGGACGTTCTGCACGAACTGGGTGAGGAAGAAGAACATGGAGAAGACGGCCGCGGCCAGCGCCAGCATGATCAGGTAGGCCCCGGCGCGATCCCGGTTGGCAAGGACGCGCAGGGGCATGAGGGCGTGCGGGCTGCGGGCCTCGATGCCCACGAAGGCGACCAGCAGACCCCCGGCGATGGCCAGGGCCAACACGGTCGGGCCCTGGTTCCAGCCCTGGGCGGCGGCGCGGGCAAGGCCGTAGACCAAAAGGGCCATGCCGCCGCTGGCGGTCACAGCCCCGGGCAGGTCGAGCCGACCCGGGCGGCCCTCCGAGGCCGCCAGCACGCGGGGCGCGAGCAGGATCAGCGCCAGCCCGATGGGGACGTTGACGAACAGGATCCAGCGCCAGGAGGCGAGCTGGGTCAGCACGCCGCCGAGCAGCAGCCCGATCGCGCCCCCGGCCCCGGCCACGGTCGAGTAGACGCCCATGGCCCGGTTCCGGGAAGGTCCCTCGGGAAAGGTGTCGGCGATGGCGGAGAGCGCCGTCGGGGAGGCGACGGCACCGCCCACCCCCTGCAGGGCCCGGGCCGCCACCAGCCAGGTGGCGTCGAGCGCCAGCCCGCCCGCCAGCGAGCCCAGGGTGAAGATGGCCATGCCGACCACGAAGACACGGCGTCGCCCGAAGAGGTCGCCGGCCCTGCCGCCCAGCAGCAGCAGGCCGCCGAAGGCCACCGCATAGGCGTTGATCACCCATTCCAGATCGGTGGCAGAGAACCGCAGCGCGCGCTGTATCGAGGGCAGCGCGACGTTCACGATGGTGGCGTCGAGCACGACCATGAGCTGGGCGGTGGCGATCACCGCCAGCGCCCACCCCAGCCGCGGCTGGGCGCGCGTGACAGCACGAGGGTGAACGGTTCCGCCGGTCACCGGCACTCCTTTCCTTCAGTCGGTGACCACTCACGGCTACGGAGACATCGACGCTGGCCACCGTCGGTGTTGAGCCTGCCAATCACAATCCCGGCTCCGGGGCGTTTCTTCCATCCCCGCCCGAGAGCCGCGCCCGGCCGGTGGTCGGGCCGCCCGCCGGACGGGTCTCCGGCCGGGCCGCGCCCCGGATGGAGCCCGGGCGGCACGGTGCCCGAGCCGCTCTGGGCGAGAATCCCTCGGGTCAGCTGGGATCCCTATCCCATCGATCGGATGGGATCGCAATGACTTCGGGTTTCATTCCGATTAGATCCGGTTCGATATCCAATGAATCGTCTTCGATCTCGTATCCATCCCATCCGGGTTCCCAACGGCCCCCTCTCCTTGACACCGCCGCGCGTCCGTCTCGACACTGGGAGGGGTGGGTGCCGTCCTCACGTCTCCGGGCTCGCGGCCGACCCGGGCTCCCGGCCCGGGCTTCGGGATCGTGGTCGAGCCCGCTCCTCGGGGTCGGCCCCGTCGGGTGAGCTGCGTCGCCATCGACGGCCGGCTGACGTCGATCGCGACGTGATTCGGTCACACCGAGATGGGAGGGAGCGACCAGATGGCAGCCGTCGTCCAGAACGTCCCAAGACGACGATTCGCACGCATCATCCCGATCGCGTTTCTCATGTACACGATCGCCTTCATGGACCGGATCAACATCGGCCTGGCGATCCCTTCCATGTCGAAGGCGTTGCACTTCGACCCGACCATCGCCGGGTTGGCCTTC
>DASRBU010000528.1:0-2849 GCA_035653475.1 Candidatus Dormiibacterota bacterium
GGTCCGCCCCCATGGAGAGCCCCTTGCGAATCGCGTCCCGCGCCCGCTCGGGACCCATGGAGACCAGCACCACCTCCCCTCCGTGCGCCTCCTTCAGCTGGAGCCCGATCTCGACCCCGCACTCGTCGCCCGGATCGAGCACCACGTCCCGATCCCTGGCGATGGTGTTGTCGGGCTCCAACGCCTGCGGGGCGTTGGGGTCGGGAACCTGCTTGACGGTCACGACGATCTTCAACGGCGAGCCCTCACTCTGTGGCCTCCGCCGGACCGGCCGTCCGACGGGACACCCCTGCGGTTGTCACACGCTTCGCTCCCGAATTATGGCGAACCACCGCTCGCGTCTGGTACCGGGTCGTACCCGAACCCGCACGGCCGCCGTTCTCGGGCGGTCACCTCTCGCCCTCTGGGCGGCCGAGGGGCACGGCGCCGGCTCCCGTGGCCAGGAACGCCGCCAGGTCCTCGGGCGTGTTGAGGTTGGTGAACGGCCCCGGGTCCTCCATCTCCAGCCAGCGTACGACGAGCGCGGACAGCACCTCGGTGGCCCGGCGCTGGCCCCGGCTCAGCGCCGCCTCGATCGCGGCCGCAGCGCTTCGACGGTAGGCGGCGCAGGTGGGCTGGGGCCGTCCGCCGACCACGGGCACGGCCGCGTCCACCCCCGCCGCGGCCACGGCCAGGCGCCGCACCAGGTCCGGGGTGACCCCGGGCAGGTCGCAGGCCACGACCACCACCAGGTCGTACGGGGAGGCGGCCAGGGCGGCGGCGATGCCAGCCAGCGGCCCGGCGCCGAGGTGACGGTCGAGGACCAGGTGGGCACGCAGGCCGGGCGGCAGCTGCCCGGGATCGCGGGCCGAGATCAGCAGGTGCCGGCAGGTGGGCGCGAGGCGGCGCGCCATCCACTGCACCAGCGTGGTGCCCCCCACCGGCAGGAGGGCCTTGGGACGGCCCATGCGGCGGCCCTCCCCCCCGGCCAGGATGACCAGCGACGCGGCCAGGGCCATGCGTCCATTGCACCGCATCCGGGGGGAGGTCCGCGACCACAGCCGGCCCGGAGGGCGCGCCCCGGCATCGATCGGGAGCGGCGGGCCGCCGGGCCGGGGACCGTCGGTCCCGTCCCCGGCGGGCCCTTCGTCCCTGGGACGGCGGCCGACCCGGCGTAGGCTGGGCCCATCGACGCCGGCGGCGGTCGAGGTCGGATCGGCTCGCGCAAGCGGTTCGCCGGCTCGCGGCCCGGCTCCCGGCCGGCGACGGCAGCATCGGCCTCACCGGCCGAGGAGGTTGCGATGACGACTCCCGTGGCGGTCCATCGCCTCCAGGCGAAGTCGCACGACGCCCCCGACGAGGTCCGGACCCCGGACAAGAGCAGGGTCGAGATCGTGCGCCTGGAGGGGTACACCCTGGGCCGGTTCCGCTTCGAGCCCGGCTGGCGCTGGTCGCAGTGCATCAAGCCGGTGGTGGGGACGGACCGGTGTCAGCTCTCGCACGTCGGGCACGTGGTCTCGGGCCGGATCACGGTCGAGCTGGCCGACGGCCAGCGACGGACCATCGAGCCCGGCCAGTCCTACACCATCCCGCCCGGGCACGACGCCTGGGTGGAGGGTGACGAGCCCTTCGTCGCCCTGGAGGTCATGAGCGCCGAGGAGTACGCCCGGGCCTGAGGTCATCGCCGGGCCGGGCGGGATCGTCCGGCCTGGCGTCCCTCATTCCGGGCCGGCGTCGAGCGGCAGCTCCCCCGGGGGCGAGGTCACGACCACGAAGACCAGGTCCTCGAGGCCGTTGTTGACGAAGGCGTGGCGCACCCCGGGCGGGATGAACACCGCCCGGTGCGGGCCGACCACCGTCCGCTCCCCGTCCAGGGTCATCAGCCCGCGCCCGCTCAGCACGTAGTAGACGTGCTCGGCCCGCTCGTGGGCGTGATCCTCGACCCCACCTCCGGGAGGGTAGAGGCTGACCCGGAAGTCGAAGTGGCGGGTGGGGACGGTGGTGGGGTTGACGAGCAGCTTGCTCAGGGCGCCGGGATGGCCGGGCGGCTGCCACCAGGGCAGCTCCTCCAGGGTCACGACCCGCGCCCCTCGGCTCATGACGACACCACCGGGCTCACCACCCGCGCCATCTCCCCCACCCGGCGGGCGAGGCCGCCGACCGATGACCGTGCATCCCGTCCGTGTCATGATGACCCATTGGGCAGCCATGCGCGACGTGATCATCGTCGGTGCCGGTCTCGCCGGCCTGGTCTGCGCCTGGCAGCTGGCCGACGCCCGGCCTCGGGCCCGCATCCTGGTGCTCGACCAGGACCGCCCGGGCGGCTCCTCGGCCCTGGCGGTGGGCTCCTTCACCGCCGCCGGCACCGACCTGCAGCGGGCCGCAGGCGTCGAGGACACCCCGGCCGAGCACTACGCCGACCTGCTCCGGCTCGTGGAGCTGGAGGGCCACGCCGGGGACCTCGACCGCTACCGCCGCCTGCTGCGCCGGTTCTGCGAAGAGGCCCCGGCCACCTGGGGGCTGCTCGCCGACGCCGGGGTACGCTTCGCCGGACCCTACTCGGAGCCTCCCCACCGCAAGCCGCGGATGCACAACGCCGTGCCCGCGGCAAAGGCGGTGGTCGAGACCGTGCTGCAACTCCTGGCCTCCAGACCGACGGTCGAGATCGCCCCCGGGCGGGAGGTCACCGCCCTGGACCGGGACGGCGACGGCTTCCGGGTGACGGCGGGCACGGTCGAGCGCTGCGCCGCGCTGGTCCTGGCCTGCGGCGACCGGAGCGCCGCCTGGGGACGCGTCCCCGGGCTCAACCCGAACGCCCTGGGCAAGCCGATCGAGCTGGCGGCGGCCAGGCTCGGCGGTCGCGACCATCC
>DASRBU010000529.1:0-16135 GCA_035653475.1 Candidatus Dormiibacterota bacterium
CCCGAGCCCGCCCCGCTCCTGCCCGACTGGGATCGCTTCCACGACCAGGGGTACAAGCAGGTGGTGCTCTCCTACGTCCCCTGCAACTGGTTCCAGTGCCAGGAGAACTCGATCGATCCCGTGCACTTCGAGTGGCTCCACACCAACTGGTCCATGGTGCTCAGGGGCGAGCAGGGTCCCTATGGGCCCACCCACACCCGGCTGGGGTTCGACGAGTTCGACTACGGGTTCGTCTACCGCCGGGTCAGGGAGGACACCACCGAGGAGGACGAGCTCTGGACCACGGGCCGGGTCTGCCTCTGGCCCAACTGCCTCTACACCGGGCACTTCGAGTGGCGGGTGCCCATCGACGACGAGAACACCCTGAGCGTGGGCTGGTTCATCGACCCCCTGCCCGGGGACGAGCCCTTCGAGCAGGAACGCATCCCCTGCTGGACCGCCCCGGTCGAGGACCCGCGCACCGGCCGCTGGATCGACTCCCACATCATGAACCAGGATTTCGTGGCCTGGGTGGGCCAGGGCCGGATCGCCGACCGGACCAAGGAGCACCTGGGGGAGAGCGACCGCGGCATCCTCATGATGCGCAAGCGCATGTTCGAGGAGATGGAGGCGGTGAAGGCCGGTCGCGACCCCAAGGGCACGATCCGGGACCCGAAGCTCAACCACCGGGTCCACCTCCCGGTGATCCGCCGGCGACCGCCCCGACCCGAGGACGGCCCGCCCCCGTTCCCGTTCCTCGCCGGCCAGCCCCAGGCCATCGTCGACGAGATCCGGGAGCTGTGGGAGACGCGCTCCCGGGCCATGGGAGAGAATGCCCGGCGATGACCGCACCACGACCGATCGCACGAGCCGAGACCGTCGGCAGCCTGCTCCGCCCGCCCCAGCTCCTCGCCGCCCGACAGCAGCTGGCCCAGGGCCGGACCACCCCCGAGCGGGTCCGGGAGCTGGAGGACGCCGCCGTGCTGGAGGCCATCCGGCTCCAGGAGTCGGCCGGGCTGGACGTCATCACCGACGGCGAGATGCGACGCGGCGGCTGGGCCGTCACCACCGAGGCGCTGGAGGGGTTCGAGCCCCGGGAGGGGGGCCCCGGCCTGACCTGGCGCGACCAGCAGGGGGCCTCCTCCCAGCCCGTCGCCCAGGCGGCGGGCGGGTACCCGACGGTGGTTCGTCGGATCGCCCTCCGCCGCGACCTGGGCGAGGAGTACGCCTTCCTCGTCCGCCACGCCCGGGTCCGCACCAAGTACTGCCTGCCCGCCCCCAGCTACCACCGGCGGTTCTGGTACCGGGAGCACTCCGCGGCCGCCTACCCCACCTGCGAGGAGTTCCTGCTCGCCGTCCGCGACCACCTGCGGACCGTGCTCTCCCGGCTGGTCGAGCTCGGCTGCGACTACGTGCAGCTGGACGCCCCCAACTACGGCACCCTCTGCGACCGCGACAACCGCCGCATGCTCGAGGCCAGGGGCCACGACCTGGAGGCCGAGCTGGCCTTCGACGCCGAGCTGGACAGCTCGCTGTTCGAGGGCTTCGAGGGCATCACCCGGGCCCTCCACGTCTGCCGGGGCAACGCCGCTGGCCGCTGGCACTCGAGCGGGGGCTACGAGGTCATCGCCGAGCGGCTGTTCCCCAGGCTCCGGGTCGACGTCCTGCTCCTGGAGTACGACAGCGAGCGCGCCGGAGGGTTCGAGCCGCTGACCTGCATCCCCTCGGGGACCGTGGCCGTGCTGGGCCTCCTGACCACCAAGTCGGGCGCGGTCGAGGACCAGGCGACGATCGAGCGCCGGATCGAGGAGGCGGCCAGGGTCAAGCCACTGGAGGAGCTGGCGCTGAGCCCGCAGTGCGGCTTCGCCTCGGTGGCGGTGGGCAACCCCGTGACCCCGGAGCAGCAACGGGCCAAGCTGGAGCTGGTGGGCCGGGTCGCCCGCCGGGTCTGGGGGTGAGCCACCCGCCCGCGGCCGGGGGCGCCCGGCCCCCGGCTCAGAGGCGATCGACCAGGCGCGGGGTGGCCAGCTCGAAGGCCTCGACGTACCCGGTCTCGGGGCCGGCGCCGAAGTACCGTGCCTGGACGGCACGCTGGCGGCCGCGCTCCCGGTAGTGCTCGCGGAGGTAGGACTGCGCGGCCATGGCCGCCATCGCCTCCTCCTTGCGCTCGGCCACCGGCGTGTAGTCGACGAAGGTGTTGGGCCGGAAGCCGCACTGCTCGGGATGGTGCGGCTCGAAGAGGTAGAGGCGCGGAGGCGGGATGGTGGCGAAGGCGCTGGCCACACCGGCCGCCCCCATGGCGATCTTCCGGGCTCGATCGGCGGCGGCGAAGGCCATCGGATGGTCGGGGTTGAAGGGGTCCACCGGGGTGTGGGTGATGACCACCTCCGGACGGAGCTCGCGCATCAGCTCGACCAGGCGGGCCACGGCCTCCGGCGGCACCTCCAGCGGGTAGTCACCCAGGTCGAAGGCCACGAACTCGGCCCCGATCGCGGCCGCGGCCCGGGCGCACTCCTGGTGCCGGATGCGCTTGACGTTCTCCACCGTCTGCCCGGGCTGCTTCCACAGGTCGCCGGACTCGCCCCGCTCCCCGTAGGACAGGGCGACCACGGTGGCGCGCCCGCCCGCCGCCGTGTGCAGGGCCACGGCGCCGGCTGCGCGCCAGACGAAGTCGGCGGCATGGGCGCCGACCACGAGCAGGGATCCAGGTCGGGTACCGGTCTCGGCCACCGCCCCATGATAGGGATCCCGCTTCGGGGCCAGAGGCTCCCTCCCCGGCGACACCGAACCGGGTTTGGGTGGGCACCGGCATCATCGGCGGAGCCGATCTCAGCGATCGGCGTCCAGGGATGGACAGGCGGTCCACCGCTACCTAGCATTGGCCTACCTCGTGGACGCGGTGCATCATCGAGGCGCAGGGAGTGAGCGGGGCCACCGGCCGGCACGGGCCGCGGCCCGAGACGGATTGGAAGGAGGTAGGGTTGGGCAAACGGCAGACGCTCGAGATCTCGGGCGTGACGCACTCCGCGCCCATTCCCATGGGCGTCAAGATCGGCAACCTGGTCTTCTCCTCGGGCATCATGGGCAGGGATCCCACCACCGGCACGCTCCCCGACGACCCGGCCCGTCAGGCCGAGCTGATGTTCCAGAACATGCGCACGCTGCTGGAGCAGGCGGGCGGCACCCTCGACGACGTCGCGCACGTCACGGTCTTCGTCAAAGACGACGCCTACCGCGAGCACCTCAACCGCGAGTGGCTGAAGGCCTTCCCCGACGAGCACGACCGGCCGGCCCGCCACACCCTGCTCTGGAACCTCTCGGGCGGCATGCTGATCCAGTGCGAGCTGGTCGCCGTCCTCGACTGAATCCGGTCCTGGAAGAGGAGTTGCCGAGATGATCATCGACGTGCACGGCCACGTGTCGGCTCCGGCCGAGCTCTACGCCTACAAGTCCCTGCTCCTGGCCAGCCGCGGCCACCACGGGAGGGGCAACCCCGGGATCAGCGACGAGCGCCTGCACCAGGCCGTCCAGCGCCACCTGGAGCTGCTGCGCAACGTGGGCACCGACGTCCAGTTCCTCTCCCCCCGCCCCTTCCAGCTCATGCACTCCGAGACCCCGGAGTCCATCGTCCGCTGGTGGGTGGAGGCCAACAACGACGTCATCGCCCGCCAGTGCAAGGCCTACCCCGACGTGTTCCGCGGCGTCTGCGGGCTCCCGCAGACGCCCCAGGGGAGCATCCAGGCCTGCGTCGAGGAGCTGGAGCGCTGCGTGAGGGAGCACGGCTTCGTCGGCTGCCTGATCAACCCCGATCCCACCGAGGGCACCGGCCTGATGCCCACCCTGGACGACGAGTACTGGTATCCGCTGTACGAGAAGATGGTGGAGCTGGACGTCCCCGGCCTGATCCACTCCACCGCCTGCAAGAACTTCCGCGAGTCGTACAGCGCCCACTTCATCACCGAGGAGAGCATCGCCGTCCTCAACCTCTGCAAGAAGGAGAGCCGCGTGTTTGAGGACTTCCCCAACCTGCGGCTCATCGTCTCGCACGGCGGCGGCTCGGTGCCCTACCAGATCGGACGCTGGCGGGCGGCGCGCCTGCGGGAACGGGCCTCCAACCCCGCGCTGGAGTCGTTCGACGAGAGCCTGCGCCGCTTGTACTTCGACACCGTCCTCTACAACCAGGAGTCGCTGGAGCTCCTCTTCCGCATCGTCGGCACCGACCGCTGTCTCTTCGGGACCGAGAACCCTGGTTCCGGCTCGGCCAAGGACCCCGCCACTGGGGCCTGGCTGGACGACCTGAAGCCGGTGATCGAGGGCATCTCCTGGCTCAGCGAGACGGACCGGGAGCGCATCTTCGAGACCAACGCGCGCGCGGTCTTCCCTCGCTTCCAGGTCTCGGCACCCGTCTGAGGTACCCATGTCGACCCCACCGACCCCGGCCGAGCAGCGTCCGGCGGCGGCGCCCGCGGAGGCCGGCGCCGCCCCCCGAACCGGGGGCTCGGTGGTGCTCTCCGCCCGCGGCCTGACCATGCGCTTCGGGGGCTTCGTCGCCGTCGACCAGGTGGACCTCGACGTCCGCGAGGGAGAGCTGCACGCCCTGGTCGGGCCCAACGGGGCGGGCAAGAGCACCCTGCTCAACCTGCTGGGCGGCCAGCTCCTGCAGACCTCGGGGGAGATCTGGTTCATGGGCCGCTCCCTGGGCTCCAGCACCCCGCCCGCCCGGGCCCGGATGGGCATCGGGCGCTCCTTCCAGCTCACCTCCGTGGTCCCGGGCTTCAGCTGCCTGGAGAACGTGGTCCTGGCCGTCGAGGCCCAGCACCGCATGCTCTCGCTCCTGCGCCTCCGGCCCCGACCCGCCGACGTGGCCCACGCCCGCCAGCTGCTCGACCTGGTCGGGCTCGGGGCCCAAGCCCACACCGCCGTGGAGGCGCTCGGGCACGGCCAGCAGAAGCAGCTCGAGGTCGCGATCGCGCTCGGTGGCCGTCCCCGGATCCTGCTCCTGGACGAGCCCACCTCCGGGCTCACCGAGCACGAACGCCAATCCCTCGGCCACCTGCTGCAACGGGTGGCCCGGCACGCCACCATCGTCATGGCCGAGCACGACGTGGACTTCGTGCGCCGGATCGCGACCAGGGTGAGCGCCTTCAACCTGGGGCGGAAGATCGCCGAGGGGAGCGCCGGGGAGGTCTTCGACACCCCGGAGGTCAAGCAGGTGTTCCTCAGGGGCGGCGAATGACGCTGGAGCTGCACGACCTCCACGCCTACTACGGACGTAGCCACGTCATCCAGGGCGTCTCGCTCCAGGTGGGGACGGGCGAAGGGGTGGGCCTGGTCGGCCACAACGGCGTGGGCAAGACCACGACCCTGAAGTCGATCATGGGGCTGGGGCCGCGGACCCACGGGCACGTCGTCTTCGCCGGCCAGGAACTCCGCCGTCTGCCGGTCCACGCCCGGGCCCGGCGAGGGCTCGGGTTCGTGCCCGACTCGGAGGCGGTCTTCCCCACCATGACCGTGGAGGAGAACATCCGCACCGGCGCCTTCCTCCGGGCCCGGGCCGACCAGCGAGCCTGCCTCGAGGTCGCCTACGACCTCTTCCCGGTGCTGGCGGAGCGCCGGAACCAGCCCGCGGGCACGCTCAGCGGCGGCCAGCAGAAGATGCTGTCCCTGGCCCGTGGCCTGGCCCTGCGCCCGCAGCTGATCCTGGTCGACGAGCCCAGCGAGGGCTTGATGCCGATCAACGTCGAGCTCATCGCCCGGGCGCTGCGGCGCGCGGTCGAGGAGGGCATGGGCGTGCTCGTGGTCGACGCCTCCTTCCAGCTCCTGAAGGCGGTCTGCACCCGTCTGTACGTGATGAAACGGGGGGTGATCACCGGCGAGCATCGGTTGGACGAGTTCGCGACCGCCGATCAGCTGGTGGCGACCTATCTGAGAGGAGAGGACTGAGGCCATGGACGCGGTGCTGGTGGCGGCCCTCAACGGGCTGGTCGTGGGCGCGTCGATCGCCCTGGTGGCGGCCGGCCTGGCGCTGCTCTTCGGCGTGCTGGGCATCCTCAACTTCGCCCAGGGTGACTTCTTCATGCTGGGCACGTACGCGGTCTGGCTGGCGCTCGCCCACGGGCTCAGCTTCTGGCTCGGGGTGGTGGCCTCGGTGGTCGTGATCGGGCTGGTCGGGGGCCTGGGGCTGATGGCCATGCTCTGGCCCCTGCGCGACCGGGCCCACGCCCTGGTCCTGCTCGCCACCCTGGCCCTGAGCCTGATCATCGAGCAGCTGGTCACCAACGTCTTCGGGGCCAGCTCCCGGACGGTCCCGGCTCCGATCGAGGCCCGGATCCCGATCGGGGACACCAACTATCCGGTCTACGACCTGGTGGTGGTGGGGGCGGCCGCCGTGATCCTGGCCGGCGGGTTCGTCTTCCTCAAGTACCTCAAGTACGGGATCTGGCTGCGGGCGGTGGCGGAGAACCGCCGCATGGCCGGCATCCTGGGGGTGCCGGTCCTGCGCGTCTACGCCCTCGCCTTCGTGGTCAGCGCCGGGCTGGCCGCCGTCGCCGGCTCGCTGCTGGCGCCGCTGGTCTCGGTCTACCCGACCGTGGGCCTGGACACCAACCTGAACGCCTTCATCGTGGTCATCGCCGGCGGCCTGGGGAACTTCCGGGGCGCGGCCCTGATCGCGCTCGGCCTGGGGGTGGTGGAGTCGCTGGGCTCGATCTGGATCCGGGGCGAGGCGGTCGAGATCCTGGTCTTCGCCCTGGTGATCCTGCTCCTGATCCTGCGGGCGCGACGGCAGCTGGTGCTGGTGAGGCTGTAGGGGATGGGCGTGATGGGCAACCGCTGGCGCGCCGGGGTCGGGGCGCTCCGCTCACCCGGCCTGGTGGTCACCGGCCTCTTCTTCGCCGCCCTCTTCGTGGTGCCCCCGGTCTACGGTCAGTACCTGCCCCAGCGCATCTCCGATTACCTCATCTTCGGCCTGCCCGCGCTGGCGGTAGCGTTGATCGCCGGCCACGCCCGCCTCCTGAACGTCGGCGTCGGCGCCACCTTCGGGGTCAGCGCCTACACCGTCGCCATCCTCAGCCAGCACGGGGTGCTCAACCCGGTGCTGCTCATGCTGGCCTCGCTCGCCGCCGGCGTGCTGGTCTCGGTGCTGTTCGCCATCTACGCGGTGGTGGCGACCGGTCTGGAGTACCTGCTGCTGACCCTCCTCACCACCTCGGCCTTCTTCACCCTGCCCTTGCTCTTCACCAAGCTGACCGGAGGCGAGAACGGCCTCGGCGTCAAGGGGGCGGTGGGGATCTCGTTCGGGCTCGACCCGCTGCAGGGGAACGGGTTCTACTGGTTCCTCTGCGCGATCACGGCCTTCTGGTGCCTGCTCTCCTGGTACCTGCTCAGCTGCCGGGCGGGGCGGGCCATGATCGCCATCGGACGCAACCCCATCCGGGCGGCGGCCATGGGCTACTCGGTCTATGCCTACCAGGTCGTGGTCACCCTCTACTCCGGCCTGATCGCGGCCTCGGCCGGATGGCTGTACGCTCTGGCGCATGCCTTCGTGTTCGAGGATCTGCTGGGGCTGAACGACTCGGTCAACTTCGTGCTGTACTCGCTGGTGGGGGGAGTGGACACCATCCTGGGCCCGCTGCTGGGCACGGCCGGCCTGCGCTACCTGGGCGAGTACCTGGGCCAGCAGAGCACGCAGTCCCAGCTCTACGTCGGGGTGGCCCTGCTGATCGTGGTCTACCTGCTCCCGGCGGGCGTGATCGGGGCCCTGAGGCAGCTCTGGCAGCTGCGGCGCCGCATCCGCAGCGGGGCGGCGGCGCCCTCGGATGCGCTGGGGGCGGTGCTGACCCAGGACACGGAGATCGACCAGCTGTTCAGGGGAGCGACCGAGGAGTAGGGACCGGAGGGATGTCCGGTGTCGGCACCACACCGGAGACGAGAAGGGAGGAAGCCACATTGCGGACACAGGAGCACGGAGGTACGAGCATGAGAGGTCCGAGCCCGGCGCCGGGTCTCCGCGGACGATGGCGGCCGCTGGTGGCGGCCCTGGTGGGGCTGGTGGCGGTGGTCGCCTGCGGCGGCGGGGGCGGCGGCACCCAGCAGACCTCGGGGCCGCCGATCAAGATCGGCGTCCTGGACGACAACGTGCCCCTGACCGCGGTCGAGGGTGCCGAGATGCGGGTCAACACCGACCTGGCCGTGGCCCAGATCAACGCCGCCGGCGGCATCCACGGCCGCAAGCTGCAGCTGGTCTACGCCGACCCCAAGGCCCAGCCCGACGAGGCCGTGAGCCTGGCCCAGCAGCTGGTCCAGCAGCAGGGCGTGGACGTGCTGGTGGGGGCGGTGCTCAGCAGCGAATGCCTGGGGGTCGAGAACCTGGTCCCCCGGCTGCAGGTGGTCTACCTGTCCTCGACCGGCTGCGCGGCCGAGGACTTCACCAGCAAGCAGTGCAACCTCTACAGCTTCCGGGTCTCGCCCGAGGGACGTCAGACCGTCATCCCGCTGGCCCGCTACATCGTCGACACCTACGGCAAGAAGTGGTCGATCATCTACCCCGACTACGCGCTGGGGCAGTCCCTGTTGACGGCCTACAAGGTGGGGCTGCAGGCGGTCGGGGGCGAGCTCACGCAGATCATCCCCATCCCGCAGAACGAGACCAACATGACCCCCTACATCACCAAGATCGCCACCGACGGGTCGGTCAACGGTCTGATCAACGCGGAGGTGGGCGGTGACCTGCCCCGGGCCTCGCAGACCATCGCCCAGTTCGGCATCAACCAGAAGATGCCGATCGTGGGCGTGTTCGGGAAGGAGCGGTTCGCGGGCGTGTACCCGGCGTCCCTGAACGGCGACATCGGGCAGTCCCCGGAGCTGTCCGACTCCACCAACAAGTACGACAAGGCCTACCACGACGCCTTCCGCAAGCAGCTGGCCAAGGAGGATCCCAACATCATCAGCACCCTGGGCGGCCTCGACAAGGCGGTGCCGGGGGACCTCGGCTACGAGGCCTACACCACCATGACGGCGCTCAAGGAGGCCATGCTCAAGGCCAACTTCACCGGCAAAGCGGACACCCAGAAGCTGATCCAGGCGCTGTCCAACCTGAAGGCCAAGCAGGGTCCGGACTTCCCGGGCGGTGACTTCGTCATGAACCCGACCGACCACCAGGGGGCCCAGACCACCTACATCGCCAAGATCAACGGGCAGAACGAGCAGGTCCTGGCCACCTTCCCGCCCAGCCAGCTCCCGCCCATCGGGAACTGCACCGTCAAGTAACCCCGAACCCGGGCCCGAGGCGGGGGCCGGGCCGAGCCCGGCCCCGCCCGGGCGCCGTCCCGGGTCCGGGGGCGGCGGCCCCGACCGCCGGCCGAGCAGCAGGAGGCAGTCGAATTTGGACGAGTTGATCGAGGAGTTCAGGCACCACTCCACCAGCACGCTCAGCGACGCCATGGACCGGCTCGGCATCGCCGGCCAGGTCTTCGGCATCGCCCCCCTGGACCGCGGGTTCCGCCTGGCCGGCCCCGCCTTCACCATCCGCACCATCCCGGTGGCGGTGGTGCCCGGGACGATGGGCGACTACATCGACGACGTGCCCCCCGGCAGCATCGTCGTGATCGACAACGCCGGGCGCCTCGACGGCACCGTCTGGGGCGACATCCTGACCATCGTGGCCCACCGCCGCGGCCTGGGCGGCACCGTCATCGACGGCGTCTGCCGCGACGCCGCCCGGAGCCTCGAGCTCGGCTACCCGATCTTCAGCCGCGGCGTCACCATGCGCACCGGACGCGGTCGCGTCCAGGCGGACGCCTTCCAGGTGCCGGTCTCCCTGGGCGACGTCCGGGTCGAGCCCGAGGACGTGGTGATCGGGGACGCGGACGGGGTGGTGGTGGTGCCCCGGCAGCGGCAGCAGGAGGTGCTGGCCGCGGCCCGCGAGATCGCCGAGGCCGAGGACCGGATCCGTCGCGAGGTCGAGCAGGGCGGCCGCCTGGACGAGGCCCGCCGGCGACATCGCTACTTCCAGCTCCAGGTCCGCGAGCGGGCGTGATCCTGGTCACCGGGGGCATGGGCTTCGTCGGGCTCCACACCGCCCGCAGCCTCCTCGACGCGGGGGAGTCGGTGGTGCTCACCCGCTTTCGCAGCTGGCGCCTGCCCCCCTTCCTGGAGGGCGAGCTGGGCTCGCGGTTGCAGGTGGAGCCGCTCGACCTGAACGACGGCTGGGCGGTGCTGGACCTCCTGCGTCGGCGCTCGGTGACCAGCATCGTGCACCTGGCCGCCCCCGCCCGGCAGGCCAGCCCGGCCCCCGAGTACCGGGTCGGGCTGCTCGGCCTGCTCAACCTGCTGGAGGCGGCCCGCCAGCACGGGGTGGGGCGGGTGTCGCTGGCCAGCTCGGTCTCGGTCTACTCCAACGCCGGCCCCGGCCCCTGGCGCGAGGAGGCCGCCCTCCCGGTCGAGTCCGACACCCACACCGCGGCCGAGAAGAAGGCCATGGAGATCCTGGCCCTGCACTTCGCCGACCGCACCGGGCTGGAGGTTCGCATCCTGCGGCTGGGAGTGATCTACGGCCCCCTCTATCACAGCATGGCCAACCTTCCCAGCCGCCTCTGCCACGCCGCCGCCCGCGGTCGGGCCCCGCAGCTGGAGGACCTGCGGGTGGGCACGCCCTACGCCGGCGACGCCACCGATCTCTGCTATGTCAAGGACTGCGCCGCCGGCATCCGCCTGCTCCACCTCGCGGATGGGCTGCACCACCGCGTCTACAACCTCGGGGGCGGCCGCGCGGTCCTCAACCAGGAGCTGGCCGAGGCCGTGCGCCGGGCCGTCCCCGGGACTGACCTCTGGCTCCCCTCGCGCCCGCCCCGCCCGGACGCGGCGCGGGCTCACATGGACATCTCCCGGATCCAACAGGAGGTCGGATACGCGCCCCGTTACGGCCTCGCCGATGGCGTCGCCGACTACATCGCGTGGCTGCACGAGCAGCCCCAGTGAGCGACACAATCGGCCCGACCGATCTCAGCCATCGACGAATCCTGTTGGACAGAGGCAAGGATCACCCCTAGCATGAGGCTGGTCCAGGTGAGGCACGCAGCGCAAGGTTGCATCGAGGTGCGTCGCTCATCATGAGCGAGCTCAACCGGTCGCCCTCGACGGAGGCCTGGGAAGCCATCCGTGGTGCCCTCGATCTGCACGTTCACGTCGGCCCGGACGTCATCCAGCGCCGCATCGACGACGTCGACCTGGCCGCGGAGTTTCGCGACCGGGGCCTTGCCGGGTTCGTGCTCAAGTCGCACTACGTGCCCACGGCCGAACGCGCCGCGGCGGTGCGACGCGCGGTGCCCGAGGTGCGGGCGCTGGGTGCCCTGGCGCTCAATCACTCGGTGGGAGGACTGAACCCGGCCGCGCTCGAGGTCTCGGCCCGGCTGGGGGCACGCGTGGTCTGGATGCCCACGGTCGACGCCGCCAACGAGTGGAGGGACCGCTCCCCGGACACCCCGCCCGCGGCCTGGGGGGCCTTCCACGAACGGCTCCGGGGACGGCCTTCCTACCCGCCTCCGATCTCGCTGCTGGGCCCGGACGGACGGCTCCGGGGGGTGGTGGACGACTGCCTGGAGGTGATCGCCGCCTACGACTTGGTGCTGGCGACCGGGCACGTCGGGCGGCAGGAGATCCAGGCTCTGGTGCCCCGCGCCCGGCAGCTGGGGGTGTCCAGGATCGTGGTCACCCACGTGGAGTTCCCCAGCCTCGCGCTCACGGCCGAGGAGCAGGTGGAGCTGGCCCGCCAGGGTGCCGTCATCGAGCACTGCTACACCACCGCCTACACGGGGAAGACGTCCTGGGAGCAGGTGTTCGCCAACATCCGGGCCACGGGGCCCGAGGTCGCCGTCATCTCGACCGACCTGGGTCAGGTGGGCAACCCGCCCGTCGCGACCGGCCTGGCCGACTTCGCCGAGCGTTTGCTCCGAGCAGGCTTCTCCGCCGGCGCGGTGCGCCGCATGGCCGTCGACAACCCCAGCCTGCTGATGGATGCGACCGCGCCACGCACCACGACGTCTCCATAGACGAGGGAGGTTGAGTCAATGGCGAAGATCGTGTTGGGGCTGGCGGCCTCGCATAGCCCACAGCTGAGCACCCCCTGCGAGCTGTGGGCGATGCACGCCGAACGCGATCGACAGAACAAAGAGCTGCACTTTCGAGGGTCGGTCTACGACTACGAGGGGCTGGTCGAGGCGCGTCGGGAGGAGCACCTCGAGAAGGAGATCGACGACCGCATCTGGCTCGAGAAGCACCAGCGCTGCGAGCGTGGCATCGACGCCCTGGCGAAGACGCTGGGCGAGGTCGACCCGGACGTCGTCCTGATCGTGGGCGACGACCAGCGGGAGATGTTCCTGGACGACGGCATGCCGACCCTGGCCGTCTACTGGGGCGAGACCGTCGAGTGCATCCCCAAGCCCGAGGAGGAGCTGCCCCCCTCGCTGCGCCCGGCCCGGTGGGCCAACTACGGCGAGCGGCGCGAGATCTACCGCTGCGTGCCCGACCTGGGCCGGCACGTCGTGGAGCGGATGATGCTCGAGGGCTTCGACGTGGCCCAGCTGCGCCGCCAGCCGGCGGAGCGCTCGATCGGCCACGCCTTCAACTTCGTCAAGATCCGCATCATGCGCGGCCAGCGGGCGCCGATGCTGCCGATCATGGTCAACACCTACTTCCCGCCCAACCAGCCCACGGCCGGGCGCTGCTACGCCTTCGGCAGGGCGCTCCGGCGAGCGGTCGAGTCCTTCGACGGCGAGCAGCGGGTGGCGGTGGTGGCCTCGGGCGGCCTGAGCCACTTCGTGATCGACGAGGAGCTCGACCATCGAGTCCTGGAGGCCTTTCGCTCCCGCGACGAGGCCAGGATCACCGCCCTTCCCCAGGAGGAGCTGGTCTCCGGCACCTCGGAGATCCGCAACTGGATCGTCGTGGCCGGGGCCACCGAGCACCTGAACCTCGAGGTCCTGGACTACGTGCCCACCTACCGCAGCCCGGCCGGGACCGGCTGCGGGATGGCCTTCGCCCGCTGGTGCTGAGCGAGCTGGAGCCGGGGCTCCGGGACGAGCTGCTGCGCCTGGGATCGGCCACCGTCTACGAGGCCTCGGGCGCCGAGGGGGCCTTCGACCCGGAGATCGCGGCGGTGTGGCCGGGGGCCCGCCTCTGCGGGCCGGCCCTGCCCGTCGAGTGCGGCCACGGCGACAACCTGGCCATCCACCGGGCCCTGGAGCATGCGCCCCGAGAGGCCGTCCTGGTGGTCGACGCCCACCGCCACCTGGCCGGTTACTGGGGCGAGGTGCTGGCGGTGGCGGCGCAGGCGCGCGGCCTGGCCGGCCTGGTCATCGACGGCGGCGTGCGCGACACCGAGGGGCTCGAACGCCTGGGCTTTCCGGTCTTCGCCCGGGGGCGCTCGATCCTGCGCACGGTCAAGCACGAGCCGGGGCGGGTCGGGGAGCCGGTGGTGGCCGGCGGCGTCCTGGTGCGGGCCGGCGACGTGGTCCTGGGCGACGCCGACGGGGTGGTGCTGGTCCGGGCCGAGCGCCTGGGAGAGGTCCTGGAGGTCTCCCGGGCCAGGGTGGCCCGGGAGGAGCGGATCATGGAACGGCTCCGGGCCGGGGAGCTGACCCTGGACCTCCTGGGCCTCCGCCCCCCCGCCTGAGCCGGCCGGAGGCCGGGGTCAGCCGGCCCCGGCCTCCAGGCCCCGACCGGTGGCCGCCCGCTCGCGCTCCACCAAAACGCGACGGAGGATCTTCCCGGAGGGGGACCTCGGGATCTCGTCCACGAACTCCACCGCGCGCACGCGCTTGTAGGCCACGATGCGCTCGGCCACCCACCGGATCAGCTCCTCCGCGGTCAGCTCCGCCCTCGCCCGGCGAACCACGTAGGCCACCGGCACCTCTCCGGCCTCCGGATCGGGCCGCGGGATCACCGCCGCGTCGGCCACGGCGGGGTGGGTCAGGAGCAGGGCCTCCACCTCCGCCGGGGGCACCTGGAAGCCCATGTACTTGATCAGCTCCTTGAGCCGGTCCACCACCGAGAGCTGACCGTCCTCGCCTACCACCCCGATGTCGCCGGTGCGGAGCCACCCGTCGGGGGTGAGGACCTCGGCCGTGGCCTCGGGCCGGTTGAGGTAGCCCTTCATCACCTGAGGTCCCCGCACCCAGATCTCGCCAGGAGCCCCGGGGGCCGCGTCGCGGCCGGTGGCCGGATCCACCAGCCGGCACTCGGTGCTGGGGTGGAGGACCCCGACCGTGCCCGGCTTCGCCATCCCCGGTTCCTCGGGGTGCATGTGGCTGCCGGGGCTGAGCTCGGTCATCCCGTAGCCCTGCTTGACCAGCACCCCGAAGCGGTCGGCCAGCTCGGCCGCCAGCTCGGGGGCCAGGGGGGCCGCGCCCGAGACCACGACCCGCACGCTGCTCAGGTCGTGCTCGGCCACCCGGGGGTCGCGGAGCAGGCGCAGGATGAGCGGCGGCACCAGCGGCAACCGGGTGATCCGCCAGCGCTCGACGGCCCTGAGCGCCACCTCCAGCTCGAAGCGGGGCAGGACCACCAGGGTGGCGCCCCGGTAGAGCCCGAGGCAGAGGATGACCGACAGTCCGTAGATGTGGTAGAAGGGCAAGGCCGCGAGGGTGGTGTCCCGCTCCGAGGTCCGCTCCACCGGCCCCATCTGGAGCAGGTTCGCCACCAGATTGCGGTGGGTGAGCATGACGCCCTTGGGCAAGCCGGTGGTGCCGCTCGAGTAGGGAAGGGCGACCACGTCGTCCTGGGGATCGATGCTCACCGCCGGCGGCGTGCCCTCGGCCCGGGTCAACGACTCGAAGGAGTCGTGGCCGAAGAGCAGGACGTGGCGAAGGGCGCCGCCAGCGGCCGCCCGCACGCGATCGGCCAGCTCCGGGACCGTGAACGCGACCACGGCCCCCGAGTCCCGGAGCTGCGCCCCCATCTCGGCCTCGGTCAGAGCCGGGTTCATGGTCGTGGAGGCCCCGCCCAGCCGGGCCACGGCGAAGAAGGCGATGGCGAACTCGGGGCGATTGGGCGAGCAGATGGCCGCCACCTCGCCCCTTCGGAATCCGAGCCGGTGCAGCCCGGCGGCGGTGCGCTCGACCAGCTCGGCCAGACGCCGGTAGGAGATCCGGACGCTACCCTCGGCATCGACCAGGGCCGGCCTCTCCCCTCGCTCCCCCGCTGGGCCGAGCACGAACTCGTGCAGGGGGAGGGCGGGAACCTCGACGTCCGGGTACGGGCTTCGGTAGATCACTCCGGGCCCGCCCTCCGGCGGGGTGTGCGCGACGACCCGGGGGACGGGGAGACGCCCCGGTGGTCTCGCCCCGCGACCAGCCACTCGACTCCTCCCAGCACCGTTCACCTCCTCCTGCGACCGGTGCAGGCGTCGGCCTGCCGCTGCGAGCATACCGCCGCCGGCAGTTGACAATCTACCGTCCGGTCGGTTGAATTGGCCTTTGAGACGCGCGGCCCCCCGCCGACGCGTGGCCCCGCCGTGGAAGTGTGAGGAGTTGAGGAGTGGGAGGCAGGCAGCGCTTGCGCACGGCGTCGAGCGCAGGAAGCGGCGCGACGGCCGGCCCATGACGAGGGATGAAGGCCGTGCCGGGGCCGCGGGGGTCGGGGGATGAGCGGCCTTGAGGTCCGCGGGCTCCGGGCCGGCTACGGCCGTACCGTGATCCTGACCGGGGTCGATCTGGAGGTTCGCCCCGGCGAGGTGGTGGGCCTGGCCGGCCGCAATGGCGCGGGCAAGACCACCACCCTGCGCGCCATCTCGGGGATGCTGCCACGCCGCGCTGGCGAGCTGTCCTTCGACGGCGTCCCCCTGCCCGCCGGCCCCCGCGGCGTGGCCAGGCTGGGGGTGGTCCACGTGCCCGAGGGGCGGGGGATGCTGCGCGGGCTCACCGTGGAGGAGAACCTGGTCTTCGGCGCGGCCGCGGTGGGCAGGCCGCACGGCCACGCCGAGCGGGAGCGGGTGCTGGCCTTCTTCCCGGCCCTGGGCCGGATGCTGGACCGCAAGGCGGGCTTGCTCAGCGGCGGCGAGCAGCAGATGCTGGCCATCGCCCGGGGGCTGATGGCCCAGCCGAGGCTCCTGATGGTGGACGAGCTGAGCCTGGGCCTGGCCCCCAGGGTGGTGGTGGAGGTC
>DASRBU010000530.1:0-7277 GCA_035653475.1 Candidatus Dormiibacterota bacterium
GCGAAGCCGATGCCCGGCGCCTGGCCGGCGCCTCCCTCCTGGGCCGGGCTGCTGGCGGCCAGGGTGGGGATGCCGATCACCTGCCCCTGCAGGTTCACCAGCGCCCCCCCGGAGTTGCCGGGGTTGATGGGAGCGCTGGTCTGGATGGTGTCGGGCAGGGTGACCTGGGGGCTCTCCTGCACCTGCCGGCCGACCGCGCTGACGATGCCCTCGGTCACCGTCCCCTGCAGGCCGAGCGGGCTGCCCATGGCCAGGACGATGTCGCCGATCTGCACCCGCGAGGAGTCGGCGAAGCTGGCCGGGGGCAGCCCGGCGTCGACGTGGATCACGGCCAGGTCATCGGGGGGAAAGGAGCCCACCAGGGTGCCCTCGTACTGCTTGCCGGCCGAGGTCGTGACCCGGAAGGTGGTGGCGCTGCCCACCACGTGGGCGTTGGTGACGATATCCCCCTTCCCGTCGAAGACCACGCCCGAGCCCAGCCCGCCCGGGGTGGTGATCTGGACCACGCTCGGGCCGACCGCCTTGACCACCTGGACGAAGGTCTGCTCCAGGGTCACGGCGTCGGCTCCCGGGCTGACCACCGGGTTGGAGCGCGGGGCCGATCCGGAGGCGCCGCCCCCCGATCCGGAGGCGCCGGTGCCGGTCGAGCAGGAGGCCACCAGCAGCGCGGCCAGGGCAATCAGGACCCAGGTTCCGGGGCCACCCGGGCGCCCCCGGCCTTCCCCTCGGCCTCGGGCCGGCCCGCGGGGACCTCCGGTCGGTCCCTTCTGCATCACCACGCTGCCACCATCCTAACCCCAGCCATCACGGCGCCCCGGCCGGCGATCTCGGCCCGTCCTCGCTCACCCGTCCTCGCTCAGGGGACGCCCGCCGACCGGCTCTGGGGGCCGCGTACCCTGGGTCGTGGTCGCGACCGCACCGACGAGGCCGGCGAGGGTTGGAGGTGACGGAACTCGCGCTCGTGGGGGACGTGATGCTGGGCCGTCTGGTCGACCAGGTCCTGAGCAGGACCTGGCCGGAGTGGCCGTGGGGCGACGTGCTCCCGCTCCTCCGGCGGGCCGACTGGCGGTTCTGCAACCTGGAATGCGTGATCTCCGACCTGGTGCCGTCCCGGCTGCCCGACAAGGTCTTCCACTTCCGGTCCGCCGCCCGGAACGTGGCCACGCTCCGGGCGGCGATGGACGTGGTCTCCTGCGCCAACAACCACAGCCTGGACTTCGGACCCGAGGCGATGCTCGACATGCTGCGCCGGCTCGACCGCGCCGGGGTCGGCCACGCCGGCGCCGGCGTCGACCTCGAGGACGCGGCCCGGCCCGCGATCTCCAGGGCGCGTGACGGCACCACGCTGGCCGTCATCGCCTGCACCGACAACGAGCCGAATTGGGCCGCCACCGAGCGCACCCCGGGCGTGTACCACGTGCCCGTCGACCCCCGGCACCCCGCCGCCCGCGGGTTGCTGGATCGGGTTCGCGCCGCCCGCCGCCTGGCGGAGGTGGTGGTGGTCTCCCTGCACTGGGGCAGCAACTGGGGCGACGAGCCCGAGCCGGGCCACCGCGAGCTGGCGGCCGAGCTGGTGGAGGCCGGAGCCGACCTCGTCGTCGGCCACTCCAGCCACGTCCTGCGGGGCATCGAGGTACGGGCGGGGACGCCCATCCTCTACTCGGCCGGCGACTTCGTCGACGACTACGCCGTGGACCCGATGGCGCGCAACGACCGCTCCGCGGTCTTCCTGGTGGAGACCGGAGCCGGCGGCCCGCGCCGCCTCCGCGTCCGGCCCTCCATGATCGAGCGCTGCCGGGCGCGCCTGGCCGGACCTGACGAGGCCGCCCCGATCCTGGAGCGCATGCGTTTCCTCTCCCGGCAACTCGGCACCCAGCTGGAGGTCCGGGAGGAGGAAGGGCTGGTGGAGATCGCGCCGCCGGATCGAGCGGCCGGCGCCGCCGTGCCCTGAACGGGCCTCGGCCCAGCAGATCGAGGTGGGACGGGCGGCCGGCGCCAACGGCGACCGGGGGTCCGGGGCCGAATCCCCAGGACCGGGACGCCTCATGCGCCGAGCGCGGCCCGGATCCGGTCCCGGTACGCCGCGGCCTGCTCCTCGGACTCGTAGCGGGTGCGCGGCCAGAAGAAGCCGCGTAGCCCATCCCGATGGCGGCGCGGGACCACGTGGACGTGGACGTGGGGCACGCTCTGGCTGACCTTGTCGTTGAGGGCGACGAAGGTTCCCTGCGCACCCAGCGCCCCCTCGAACGCGGCCGCGATCCGCTGCGCAAGCCGCATCATGGGGAGTAGCTGCTCGGGGGTCAGGTCGAGGAGGGACGGCAGGTGACCGGTGGGCACGACCAGGCAGTGACCGGGGAAGAGCGGCCTCCGGTCCAGGAAGGCCACCACCTGCTCCTCCCGCCACACCTCGTGGGCGGGGGCCGTCCCCGAGACGATGGCGCAGAAGGGACAGCCGGCCGCCAACGGCCGCGGGGAGATCCGCTCTCCGGGGTGCACGACCCGCTCGCTCAGTCCACCGACCTCGGATGACGCGAGGCGAGCGCCTGCCGCAGGGCCAGGATGCGGGCCACGTCGGAGGGGGAGACGATGCCCACCAGGCGCCCATCGGCGAAGACCAGCACTCGGCTCTCCAGCGCCTCCCCGACCCGCTCGATCACCTGGCCCAGGCTCTCCTCCGGACGCGCGCGTGGCACCTCGGCGATGGGCCGGGCGAGGTCCCGCAGGGTCCTGGTCGCCCGCTCCGCAGCCGACGCCCGCACCAGGTCCCGCAGCCGCACCACGCCGGTCAGTTCACCCGACACGGCGTGGAGGGGGTAGGTGGTGAAGCGGTGCTGGGAGGCCACCGAAGCCAGGAAGTCCTCCACTCTGATCCACTCCGGCAGCGTCACCACCGGAGAGCTCATGGCCGCCGAGACGGGCACCGAACGGAGCGCGGCCCTGGCCTCCATCGCGCTCAGCTCGGCGCCCGCGGCCGAGAGCAGGAACCAGCCGATGAAGGCGATCCAGATGCCGCTCACGACCGAGCCCAGGAACAGCTCCACCAGACCCAGCCCGATCATCAGGAGGGCGACGACCCGCCCCACCCGAACCGCGTCACGAACGCCCCGTCGCCGGCTGCCGGTACGCCACCAGAGGAGGGAGCCGAGAAGACGCCCGCCGTCGAGCGGGAAGGCCGGGACCAGGTTGAAGACGGCCAGGGCCAGGTTGAGGAAGGCCAGCCATCCCGCCAGCTGGGTGAAGAGCGCCGGCGCTCCCAGCGAGGCACCGGCCACCGCCACGGCGTAGGCCAGGCCCGCCACCACCAGGCTGGCCAGGGGCCCGACGCCCGTGATCACGGCCTCGGCCCGGGCGCTCGGTGGCTCGCCCTCCAGCTGCGAGACGCCGCCGAACAGCCACAGCGTGATGCCTCCGACCCTCATCCCGCGCCGCCGGGCCGCGATGGCGTGTGCGAGCTCGTGCACGAGCAGACAGGCGAAGAAGACCACCGCGCCCGCCAGTCCGGCCAGCCAGTACGCCGGCGTCGACTGACCCGGCACCGCGGCCGGCAACACCGAGCCGGCCAGGGTCCAGGCCACCAGCGCGAAGATGACGATCAGGCTCCAGTTGAAGCCGACCTCGATCCCGAACAGCCTTCCCAGCCGGATGGTCGGTGTCATGGCGTGATCACCCTATCGAACTTCCGCTCGGGCCCGGTCCCCGGCCCGGCCGACGTCCCGAGCGGCAGGACCGGGGACCCCACATCGGGCGCCCCGGCGGTACCACGAGCGGCCTACCGGCAGGCACCCCCGAGCGCCGTCCCGACGTCCGACGGCCCGGGCCTTGCCCGGGGCAGAGCTTACGTGAACCCGCCACCGTGCGCTCACCCGTCGGACACGGTGGCCCGGGCTGCCCGGCCGGCGGCGGCACCGGCCGTGGGGCCTCACTCCCCGAACGCCGACCGCCCGCAGCCGTCGCGGCGGTCGCGCGGGGGGCACACCCCGCTCCGCCGGCCCGCCCCCACCGACCTCGCGGACCGCGCTCGGGCCGCGCTCGGGCCGCTCCCGCCCGGAGCCGGTGCACGGACCCCCTCCGGCCACCTCTCGCCGCTCGGTCGAGCCGAGCGGACGGCCCCGGCGTGGGCCGGCGGTGGGGACGGGCACGACGCGGAGCGGCGGTCCGCCACGCGAGTCCGCCTTCCGGCCGGTGCTCCCGGAGCGGGGTCCGCTTCCGCACGCCACCCCCACCCCGGGAGGCCGGTCGCATCCCCGGTCGGCGCGGGACGGAACCGGAGGACGGCGGTTGACACGGGTCAGCGCTTGCGAGAAGGTATACGCGCGTGGTCTGTGGGAGCGGTGTGGCGTGTCATGATGTCGCCGCGGTGAAGCGATCGTGGCCGGGCCGGCGTCGCCGGCGATGGCCGGGGGCGCGGCATTGGCCCGTCGCCTTATCCCTTCTGCCCTCCCTGGCCAAACCCCACCGTGCGGCGAGCGCCCGAATCGGAGCCGGAGGAACCCCGCGGGACGATCCGGGGAGGAACCCGACCCCGAGGGACGCGCCCCGAGCGTTGTGAGCAGGAACCTGGATGGGTCTGGACAGCATGGTCTCTTCCCCGAGAGAGCTCGACCATCCCCTGCCCGGCGAGGACCCGGACACCGAATGGAGCGACGACGCCCGTCACTGGCTGAACATCTATCGCGAGTTGGTCGCCTTCCAGGAGGGCTTTCTCGCCCGGCTGCAGGTGCACGCCTCGAACGGTCGCGGGAGCCCCGCCCTGGTCGAGGCGCTGGAGCGCGCCCGGGCGCGCCTGGAGGTCCTGGTTCGCCGTCGGGAGTTCTGGCGCCGGCGGCTGATGGAGCTGGCCGGCCTGGAGTACGACCCCAGCACCCGCACCATCGCCCACGGCGGCCGCTCCCGGCGGCTGTCGATGCGGGAGGCGGAGCTGCTCGAGGTGTTGCTCTACCACCCCGGTCAGCACTTCCAGGCCAACCAGCTGCTGCGCCGGGCCTGGGGTGGATACCTGCTTTCGCCAGAGCAGCTCCGCGTCTACGTCTCCCGTCTGCGCCGGCGGCTGGCCGAGATCGAGGCCCCCTGCCACCTGGAGTACCGGCTCCGGCACGGCTACGCCCTGATCCTGCGCCAGGCCGAGCCGCCCGCCGGCGTGCGCGCCCCCTGAACCGTCCCCGCCGGCGCCCCGGGGGGGACACGGTACGGCGCGCTCGGGTCGAAGGCCCGGCTCAGTGACGGCGCGTCCACTCCACGTCGCGGACGCCGTGCACCGAGGCCACCCGGGCCAGCACGGCGTCGGCGTCGCCGGACACGCGCAGCGTCAGCGTGACCCGACGGACGTCCTCGTCGTCCTGGATCCGGATGTTGCTCACCCGGGCCTGCAGCTCGCTCAGCGGCCGGACCAGGCTCCCGATCTCGAGGTCCGGGTCAGCTTCGACCAGCATCTCCTCGGGACCCGTCTGCACCCGCTGCAGGCGGGCCCGCAGCGGGCGCAGGCCGACCAGGGCCAGCAGGGTGACGCCACACGCCACCAGGGCCTCGGCGTAGAGCCCCAGCCCGCTGACCAGGCCCAGCGCCGCCGCCACCCACAGGCTGGCGGCCGTGGTCAGCCCGCGCACGTTGATGCCGTAGCGGAGGATGGCCCCCGCCCCCAGGAACCCGATCCCGGAGACCACCTGGGCCGCGATCCGGGAGGGGTCGAGCGCGGTCTGCGGCGGGTGCGTGACCAGGTACCCGAACCCGAAGGCCGAGGCCTCGGTGAAGGTGCAGGCACCGAGGCCGACCAGGAGGTGGGTCCGAAGCCCGGCCCGCTGCCCCGAGAGCTCGCGCTCGAGGCCCACCGCGCCTGCCAGGGCGGCCGCCAGCAGCAGGCGCAACAGTAGCTCCATGGTTCCCGGCATGCGTCACCTCCTCACCGAGCACCGTCCGGCGCCCTGCCGGGTCGACGGCGACGGCGCCCGTCACCTCGACCCGAGGAAGGGACGCGGCCTCCGCCGCCCCGACAACCACGGAGGTCAGTCTCCCGGGATGCCCCCGGCCGCGACCTTCTCGATCGCCCGGTCCACCGCCTCCACGGCCCTGACGATCTCCTCCTCGGTGATCACCAGCGGTGGCGAGAAGGCGATCACGTCCCCGCTCAGGGCGCGGACCAGCACCCCCTCCTCCATGGCGGCCGCGGCCACACGGCGAGCCGCCCCCACCGAAGCCGGGAAGGGCGCCCTGGTCTCGCGGTCGCGGACCAGCTCCACGCCGCCCAACAGCCCCAGGGAGCGCACGTCCCCCACCAGCCGGTGCCGGCGGAGGCGCTCCAGTTGGGAGCGCAGCACCTCGCCCATGGCCCGGGACCGCTCCACCAGCCCCTCCTCCTCGAGGATGCGCAGGTTCCGCAGCGCCACGGCGCACGCCACCGGGTGGCCGCTGTACGTGAACCCGTGGGGGAAGATGCCGCCCAGGGAGCGCAGCACGTCGTGGACCGGGCGCGTCATCACCACCCCGGAGAGCGGCAGGTAGCCGCTGGTGATGCCCTTGGCGAAGACCAGCAGGTCGGGCACGACGCCGAAGTGCTCCACCCCGAACCAGCGTCCGGTGCGGCCGAAGCCGGTGATGACCTCGTCCGCGATCAGGAGCAGGTCGTGGCGACGGCAGACCTCACGCACCCGGGGCAGGTAGTCCTCGGGGGGCACGATCACCCCGCCGGCCCCCTGGACGGGTTCGGCCACCACCGCCGCCACCGTCTCCGGGCCGGCCTCCAGGATCACCCGCTCCAGCGCCTTCGCGTACCCCTCGCCGGGAGGGCCGTCACCCTCGTACCGGTAGGGATGGGGCGCCGGGGCGTGCAGGAAGCCCGGCGCCAGCGGTCCCACGCCCTCCCAGAACATGGACAGGCCGGTGGCGCTGGTGGCTCCGTAGGTGAGGCCGTGATAGGCCCGGAGCCGGGCGACGATCTGCACCTTCTCCGGCCGGCCGCGCAGCCGCCAGTACAACCGAGCGATCTTGTAGGCGGTGTCGTTGGCCTCGGCCCCGCCGCTGGCGAAGAAGGTCACCTCCAGGTCCCCCGGCATCAGCTCCGCCAGCCTGGCGGCGAGCCGGATGCCGGGCGGGTGGCCGAAGCCACCGTAGGTGGACGAGAAGGGCAGCTCGCGCATCTGCTCAGCGGCCGCGTCGGCCAGCTCGGTGCGTCCGTAGCCGACGTTCACGTTCCAGAGCCCGGCCATGGCGTCGAGGAAGGGACGGCCCTGGAGGTCGAAGAGGGTCGAGCCCCGTCCCCGCTGGAAGATCAGCTGGGGGGCGAC
>DASRBU010000531.1:0-7503 GCA_035653475.1 Candidatus Dormiibacterota bacterium
GAGGCCGCCCCGGTACATGAGGTCGACGATCAGCTTCATCTCGTGCAGGCACTCGAAGTAGGCCATCTCCGGCGGGTAGCCGGCCTCGACCAGGGTCTCGAAGGCGGCCGTGATCAGGGCGCTGATCCCCCCGCAGAGCACGGTCTGCTCGCCGAAGAGATCGGTCTCGGTCTCGTCCTTGAAGGTGGTCTCCAGGATGCCGGCCCGTCCCGCCCCCAGCGCCCGGGCGTAGGCGAGGGCGCGTTCCTTGGCCCGCCCGGTGGCGTCGTGGTGCACGGCCAGGAGCGCGGGCGTGCCCGTGCCCTCGACGTAGGTGCTGCGCACCAGGTGGCCCGGCGCCTTGGGGGCGATCATGGCGACGTCCACCTCCCGAGGCGGGTCGATCTGCCCGAAGTGGATCGAGAAGCCGTGGGCGAACATCAGCATCATGCCCGGCCGCAGGTGCGGCTCGATGCACTCCCGGTAGAGCCGGGCCTGGCCGACGTCGGGGGTCAGGAGCACGACCAGGTCGGCCTCCTGGACCGCCTCCGGCACCTCGACCACCCGCAGGCCGTGACGCTCCGCCTTGGCCCGCGACCGGCTGCCCGCGTAGAGCCCGACCCGCACGTCCACCCCGCTGTCCCTGAGGTTCTGGGCGTGGGCGTGGCCCTGCGAGCCGTAGCCCAGGATCGCGACCTTCTCGCCCAGCCGCTCCGGGCAGTCCCGGTCGTAGTAGATGTTCACGGTCATGCGCGCAATGATCCTCCAACTGGCCTTCCAGCCGCCGGCGCGATCGGGGGCGAGCCGGCAGAAAAGGCGGAGCCCTCGCCCGCGGGCGAGGGCTCGCGTCGCGAAGAGGGTGCTTTCCAGGCTCAAAGCTTAGCCGCGGGGACGCGTGGGACCTAGTGAGTGGTCCACAAGATCAGGGCTCCGAATTTGTAGGTGAAACTAGCGGTTGGATCGCCGCCAGCGCGCCAGCACCCAGATCCCGAGGCCGATCAGGACGATGGGCAGGATGCGGCCGAAGAACCCGAAGGGGCGCCCGCTGACGTGGACGATCCCCTCGAAGAAGACGGCCCCGAGCAGGAAGGTGATGAGCCCGGCGGCCATGGTCCGCACGCCGGCCGAGCGCAGCGGCGGCGAGCTGCCCACCACGCCCTGGAGCCACATGCCGGCGCCGACCCCACCGGGCACCACCAGCGCCCAGGCGTAGGTCCAGGTCTCGAACAGCTCGGCCGGGCTCTGGAACAGGAGCACGAACCCGGCCATGGCCACCGTCGCCCCGGGGATGCAGAGCGGGGCCAGGTCGCGCACCGCCATGCCCACGCCGACCAGCACCAGGCCGGGCACGATGACGAAGATGGGCCAGCCGTGGCGGGTGAGGTAGGTCTCCAGGAACCCGCGCGGGACGTACTCGATGGCGAGGTAGATCAGGCCCACCAGGACCAGGACGATGCCCAGGACGATGGCGGGGCCGTTGGTGGTGCGCTCCATCCGGGCGGCAATCTACCGCATCGGTCGTCGGGAGGCCAGGAGGGCTGGCGGGGGATGGCCGGCCCTGGCGGCCGGGGAGGGTGGCCTTCTCGGGCCCCTTGTGGGGAGGCCGGCGAGCCCGGTTACGATGTCGGCGTCGCCATCACCGCTTGGCATCAGGTCTGCCACCGGGCGGGGATCTTGGGCGAGGTCGAGAAGGAGCATCCACGCAGCGGTTGACGATGAGGTCTTGGCCACGGCCTCCCGGTCACCGACCGCTGCCCCCCGTCTGGGCGCGGTCGTGGCCCCCGACGCCGGCTCGGCTCTGGCCGCGGCCAGGGTCGATGGGCGATCGACGGTGGTGGGCCCCAGAGGCGATGGGTTCGGGTCGAAGCGTGACCGTCGGCGGTCGGCGCTGGCCCGGGATCACGGATGCGGCCGACCGCCCGGCCGCGGCGCGATCGTGACCCGCCTCTCGGACGAGGAGCTGCGCCGGCTCCGCTTCGACCTGGAGTCGGAGCTGGTCGAGCGCAAGCGCACCGGAGGGGACCGCAGCAGCATCCGCCGCACCATCTGCGCCTTCGCCAACGACCTGCACGGATACGGGCGTCCAGGGGTGATCCTGATCGGCGTGGAGGACGACGGGAGGTGCGCTCAGCTCCGCATCGACGACGAGTTCCTGCGCACGCTGGCCCAGATGCGGTCCGACGGGAACATCCTGCCCCTGCCCTCGATGAGCGTGGAGCGGCGGGTGCTCGACGGCTGCCCGGTGGCGGTGATCGCGGTCGAGCCCTCCTCCGGCCCGCCGGTGCGCTACCAGGGCCGAACCTGGGTCAGAGTGGGGCCGACCGTGCGCGAGGCCACCCCCGAGGAGGAGCGCCGTCTGGCCGAGCGGCGCCGGGCCGGAGATCTGCCCTTCGACCTGCGCCCGGCGCCGGAGGCAAGCCTCGAAGACCTCGATCTCGACTACCTCGAGGGCCAGTACCTGCCCCGGGCAGTGGCGGCCGAGGTCCTGGAAGGCAACGGGCGCCCTCTGGAGGAACGACTCTGGTCGCTCCGCCTCGCCCGGGGCCGCACCCCGGTCTTCGGGGCCATCCTGGGCTTCGGGCGTGATCCACAGGCCTGGCTGCCGGGCGCATACGTCCAGTTCCTCCGCTTCGACGGCACGGCGCTCACCGATCCGGTTCGAGACCAGAAGGTGCTCACCGGACGGCTGGAGGACGTGTTACGGCGGCTGGACGAGCTGCTGGAGTTGAGCGTCTCGGTGCGGACCACGATCGCCGGTCCTCCACGGGAGGTGCGGGAGCCCGACTATCCGGTGGCGGCCCTCCAGCAGCTCGCCCGCAACGCGGTCATGCATCGCAGCTACGAGGGCACCAACTCCCCGGTTCGGGTCCACTGGTACTCCGATCGCGTGGAGATCATCAGCCCGGGCGGCCTCTATGGCCAGGTGACGCCCGACAACTTCGGGCGGGGGGCGACGGACTACCGCAACCCCCTGGTGGCCGAGATCATGCACCACCTGGGCTTCGCTCAGCGCTTCGGGGTCGGCATCCCGCTGGCACGGCGGGCGCTGGCCGAGAACGGGAACCCGGAGCCGGAGTTCGCGTTTCAGCCCACCTACGTGATCGCGACCCTGAGGCCGGCGTGACGAAGACGATCGCGTTCTTCAACAACAAGGGAGGGGTGGGCAAGACCTCGCTGGTCTATCACCTGGCCTGGATGTACGCCGACCAGGGGGTGCCGGTGATCGCGGCCGACCTCGACCCTCAGGCCAACTTGACCAGCATGTTCCTGGAGGAGGACCGCATCGAGGAGCTCTGGCCGGAGGTGGGACCTCGGGGCACCATCTACCAATCGCTGGTACCGCTCCTGAACGGGACCGGGGACGTGGCCGACGCCCACGTGGAGGAGGTCGGTCCCGGCCTGGGCCTGGTCCCCGGCGACCTGGCTTTGTCCTCTGCCGAGGACGAGCTGTCGGGCGAATGGCCCAACGGCCTCGACCGGTAAGCCACGCGCCTTCCGCGTGATCAGCGCCGTCCGGCGCGTTCTGGAGCGCGCCGCCCGCAGCCAGGAGGCGCGGCTGGTCTTGATCGACGTGGGCCCGAACCTGGGCGCGTTGAACCGAGCGGTGCTGGTCGCCTCCGAGCACGTGGTCATCCCGCTCGCCCCGGACCTCTTCTCCCTCCAGGGCCTGAAGAACCTGGGCCCGACCCTGAGGCGCTGGCGGGAGGAGTGGGAGGAGCGCCGGCAGCGAAACCCGGTAGCCGACCTCCCTCTGCCGGAGGGCAGGATGCGTCCGGCCGGCTACGTGGTCATGCAGCATGCCGTCCGGCTCGACCGGCCGGTGAAGGCCTACGCCCGCTGGATGGAGCGCATCCCCTACGTCTACCGGGAGGCCGTGCTCGGCGAGGCAGGGGCGGCGGACGACGACGCCCACCGCCTCGCCGCCCTCAAGCACTACCGCAGCCTCATGCCCCTGGCCCAGGAGGCGCGTAAGCCGATGTTCTTCCTGACCCCGGCCGACGGGGCGATCGGGGGGCATGCGGCCGCCGTCCAGCAGTGCTTCCAGGACTTCCGCGCCCTGGCCAGGACCATCGCCGAGCGCTGCGGGCTGGAATGGCCCCGGCCGGCCGACCGCCGCTGACCCCCTGGGGCGGCAGGGTCCGACCTCGATCTCGGATCGGCCACGGTCGGGGTCGGCTGTGCTATCTATGACCCAACGACCTGACATCACGATCCACCTGCATGGCTGCATCATCCAGACGTCCGTCGCATCAACGCATCGTGGCCGCCGTGGTCGGGCTGCTGGCCGGTGTGCTCGTCGCCTGGCCCCATCCCGGTCTTGCCTGTGACCAGAGCCTCTCGGCGTGCCGTCAGCTGCAGCAGGTGCAGCAGCAGGAGGGCGCGGCCCAGCGGCAGCTCCAGCAGATCGACGCCGCCCGGCTCGACGCCCAGTCCAGGGCCGGCGCCCTGGCCGGTCTCGTCTCCCAGCTCCAGTCCCAGGTCGCCGCCCAGCAGGCGGCGATCGCCGCCACCCGGGCGGCCATCGACGACCTCGACCGGCAGATCCGGTTCACGCAGGCCGACCTCATGCGCTCTCAGGCCCACCTCACGGCGCGACAGGTGCTGCTCCAGCAGCGGGTGCGCAGCCTGGGCCAGCAGGGACCCACCGACTACGTCGAGGTCCTCCTCACCGCCAGGAGCTTCACCCAGCTGGTGGACCGCGCCTTCCTCATCCGGGACGTGGTCGGCTCCGAGGAACGCCTGGTCGGCCAGGTTCGTCGGGCCCGCGATCAGGTGCAGGACGCGGAGCGTCGGCTGGAGGGGGAGCGGGCGCGGGAGACCGCCTTGCTGGCCCAGCAGGAGGCCCAGGAGCAGCAGCTGGACGCGGAGCTGGCCACCCAGCAGCAGGCGCTCTCGGAGGAGCAGCAGCTCCTCGATCAGCTGCGCGGCCAGAGCGCCGAGCTGCAGGCGCGCGTGGCCTCGCTGGCGGCCCAGGCCCAGGACCTGTCCGACCGCTACCGGCGTCAGCTGGCCCAGGTGGTGGGGGGATCGCGGCCCGCCGCCTCGGGTGGAGGGTCGAGGTCCGTCGGACTCCTGGCGCCACTCTTCCCGTACGTGCCGCCGGGCGGCTTCCCCGATCCCTTCCCCTTCGGCCAGTGCACCTGGTGGGCGGCCTACAACTACCCGGTGACCTGGGGTGGCAACGCCACCGACTGGTACGCCAACGCCAGAGCCCAGGGCGTGCCCACCTCCTCGTCGCCCAGCGTGGGGGCGATCGTGGTCTGGGCGGCCGGGGGCGGCTACAGCGTCTACGGGCACGTGGCGATCGTGATCGCGGTCGGGGCCGGGGGCAGCTTCGAGGTCTCGGAGATGAACTACCGGGGCCTGGGCATCATCGACCGCCGCTGGGTGAGCACCTACGACGACATCGAGGGCTTCATTCCCTACCGGGGCTGAGCCGCCCCCGGAACCGCCCCTCCGCGAGCCCGCTGGGTGACAATTGGCCTCAGGCATGCGGCTCACCGACCCGATCTGGCTCCTCCGCCTCGTCCTCTGGTGGCTGCGCGGACTGGTCGGCCGCTGGCGGCCGCCGCCGGCCTACCTCGGCTTCCTGATCGAGTCCCCGCCGGCCGAGCCCCTGCCGCAACCGGCCCCGCGGTGGCAGCGCCTGCTCGGCCGGCCCGCGCTCTCGGTGGCGGAGCTGCGGAGGCGGATGCGCCGCCTGTGCGCCGACGACCGCGTGGCCGGGGTGGTGCTCCACCTGCGCCCGCAGCCGCTCTCCGACGGCCAGGTGGAGTCGCTGCGAGACCTGATCGCGGAGGTGCGGGCAACGGGCCGGCGGGTCGTCTGCTGGGCGCCGACCTACCTCGATTCGACCTACCGGGTGGCCTGCGCGGCGGACGAGGTGCTCCTCCAGCCGGGCGGGTCCATCGGCCCGCTGGGGGTGGCCCGCGAGTACCTCTTCCTGGCCGAGAGCCTGGAGCGGATGGGCCTGGCGGCGGACCTGCTCCAGATCTCGCCCTACAAGACCGCCGGGGACGTGCTCACCCGGCGCGGCTTCACCCCCGAGGCCCGCGAGATGGCCGACTGGCTGGCGGATGCGGCCTTCTCCGAGCTGCTGGAGACGGTCGCGGTCGGTCGCGGTCGCGACCGGGACGCCGCCCGGCGGCTGGTGGACGAGTCCCCGTACACGGACCGGCAGGCGCTCGCCGCCGGCGCGGTGGACGCCGTGATCGGCGAGGAGGAGGTGCCCGCTCGCCTGGGCGGGCGGCTGCGTTCCTGGGAGAGCGCCGGCCGCCGGGTTCGGGGGCCACGTCCGACCCGGTCCTGGCACGCGGTGGGGTTGCTGCGGATCGAGGGGATCATCGTGGACGGCCGTAGCCGCAAGGCTCCCCTGCGACCCCCCTTGCGGCCTCCCCTCCTCCTGGAGGACCAGTGCGGCGACCTCACGGTCGTGGAGCAGGCCCGGGCGCTGGCCGCCAACCGCCGGGTGAAGGCGGTGGTGCTCTGGGTGGACTCGAGGGGAGGCTCGGCGACCGCCTCCGAGGCCATCGCCGCCGCCCTGGCTCGGCTGGCCGGAGCGAAGCCGCTGGTCGCGGCCATGGGCTCGGTGGCCGCCTCCGGTGGCTACTACGTGGCCACGCCGGCCCGCTGCCTCATCGCCCACCCCGGGACGGTGACCGGCTCGATCGGCGTCGTGGGCGGCAAGCTGGTGGCCTCGGGGCTCTTCGACCGCCTGCTGTTCCACCGGGAGCTGGTCCAGCGGGGGCGGCACGCGGCCATGGACGGACCCGATCGCCCCTACACCGAGGGCGAGCGCCGAAAGCTGTGGGAGATGATCGAGCGCTCCTACGAGGTCTTCGTGCAGCGGGTGGCCGAGGCCCGCGGCCGGAGCGTGGAGGAGATCCTCCCCGTGGCCGGGGGACGGGTCTGGACCGGCCGTCAGGCCGTGGAGCGGGGGCTGGTGGACCGGCTGGGAGGGCTGGAGGACGCCGTCGTGCTCGCTCGCGAGCTGGCCGGGCTGCCGGCGGACGCCCCGGTGACCGAGGCCCGGGGCGGCCGGCGGGACCCGATCGGGCCGGCGAGCGCGACCGCCGCCCTCGAGCACGCGCTGGAGCTGGTGGCGGCCCTCGATCGATCGGTGGTCTGGTGGCTCTGCCCGCTGGTCGGGGGGGAGGGCTGAGGTAGGGGTCGGGACGGCTCCGCCGCCCGGGGGCGGCCGTGCCAGGGCGTACTCGACGCGTGACGAAAACGCCGGCGGCCGAGGGTGGTGGCGAGGCCCTGGCCGGGGCGCCCGAGGCCGACCCCGGCCGGCTGATGGCGCGCTTCCTTTCCGGCCGGCCCCCGGCCACGGCCCGGGCCTACGCCGCCGACCTGGAGGACTTCGCCCGCTGCCAGGACACTCCACCGGAGGAGGCGGTGCGAGCGCTGCTGCTCGACCCCGGGAGCGCCCGACGGCGGCTGCTGGAGTACGCGGTCGACCTGCGCCGGCGGGGCCTGGCCCCGGCCACCCGGCGGCGGCGCCTGGCCACCCTGCGGGCGCTG